>CAKPLQ010000021.1 GCA_934167685.1 uncultured Clostridia bacterium
GAGGCAAAAAAGTGACAGGTAGTATTGAAAAGCGAGGAAAAAACAGTTACAGGCTAGTAGTATTCAAAGGATACGACTTAGACGGCAAACCAATAAGGCATCAAAAAACAATACACTGCAATAAAAAATCAGAAGCACAAATAGAACTTGCAAAATTTCTAACAGAAGTAGAAAGTGGACTAATAGTAGACGGAAACATCCCAACATTTGCACAATATGTGGAAATATGGACAAAGGATTATGCATTAAAAGAACTAGCACCATCAACTTATTATAGATACAAACGTATGTTAGAAACAAGAATCACTCCATATTTTGGACATTATAAGCTAAATAAAATCAAACCAACAGACATTATGAGATTTTATGATTTACTTGAAGAAGATACTCAAATTATTAGAAGAAAAAACAACAATGGAAAGAAAACAAGAAAGCCATTATCTCAAAAGACAATATTAGAACATCATCGTTTGCTATCAGCAATGCTTCATAAAGCAGTATATTGGCAACTTATTGTAAGCAATCCTGCTGAACGTGTTCAACCACCAAAAACATCTAAACCGTTAAGACGTCATTATGATGAAGATCAAACTAAAATTCTTGTTGATAATTTGCAAAAGTTAAAAGGCAATCAAATTAAATATCGTACTGCAATTTTACTTGATATTTTTACTGGTGCAAGGCTTGGTGAACTTGTTGGACTTGAATGGAGTGATATTGATTTTAAAAATGGTATTATCAATATTAATAAATCTAGTCAATATCTTTCTGAAAAAGGAGTTTTTACTAAGGCACCTAAAACAGAAAGTTCAATAAGAGATGTTGCAACAGTATCTACTAGGCTTGGTCATGCACAAATTACTACTACATACAATTTCTATGTTCACCCACTAAAATCTCATGATAGGACTGCTGGAAATGTATTAGAGAATTTGTTAATTTCAAGCAAAGCAAATTAGAAATTCAATATTATCTAAAAATCTTTTTTGTAACTCTCATATTTATATTTTTTTGATTTACTTTGTTGCAAAAATGACTTTAAGAATTTTTATGAAATGAGATTTTCTTAGAGGTTCTATGTCAATTGGGAAGTTGATTCCCAATTTCTCCCCCAATTTGACATAATAGTGCTATTTTAAAGCATTATAGCAACCAATTTGAAGACAACAAAAAATCGCCACAACAGTTCAAGCTGTAACGATTAAATCAAAATTGTAAAGCAAAATTATTTCAAACTCGCCTTAGAGTTATGAGCTATACTTGAAACGTTTATGCAATTTATTAAAATACGCTTTCAAATTCTAATGGTAGCATATCTTCATATTCACAATATCCCTATATTTAGTTCTCCCCCTCCACTAAATACAAATTATCTTTATCAAATAATATATCTATTGGTTCATTATAAATCACATTCACCTTATTCAAAGATTCAACAAAAGGATTTGTTCCTTTTATTGAATTTCCAATTAATTTTTGAATATTTTTAGTATTTCTCTTTTCATTTATCTTTTTTAATTTATTTCCTGAATCAATAAGAAATTCATCAACTTGACCTCTAGAAACAAGAGGTATTTTAGCTATCAACTTTCCTGTTCCTTTACTTACATTTGCGAATCCTTTAGTTAATACAGTTTGAATTGATTTTTCCGAGTTACTTTCTATGTCATTATAACATTTAGTATATAATTCTTTATAATTAAATTCATATTCTGTAATCTTATCTCTTACTCCAATAATATAATTCTTGTTGAAATTCTCCAATAACATTACTTCGAGGAATGATGAAAAAGAATATAAATACAAAGCCAATTGATATTCCTTAAAATCATCGCCTAATTTTCTTATTTTAGAATTAATCTCTTGGTCACTATGTATTAATTCTTTTTTACACATAATAGTTTGAATTAAGTCTCTATACAATAAAATACTTTGTTCAGAATTTCTTTTTATATCTTGCACTAATATGTGTTTATTTGTTTTATATTTTTCATTGTTGCAATTAAATTTATAATTATTTAATACATCTATTAGCGTATTTAGATTTCCTCTTATTTGAGCCTTTTCCTTTACTTTTGTAAAGTCTAACATTTCTTGTTGTATACTTCTAATTTCATCTAGTTTATTTTCAATAGTCATTAATGTCATAGACATAAATAACATTGTTGGATTACATGCTAAAGGTTTCATTCTAGCTTGTCCTCCTCCAACACCACCATCTTTAGCTTTCAAGGCCCCTATATATTCTCCTCCAGATTTAAACATTTCCATACCATCAGTATTTACTATATAAATTCCGCTTCCTCCAGTCTTTCCAGTTAGATTCTGTATTGCAGATATCACCGGCTCCGAAGCTACCCCTAATGCGGCTAAGTTTTTTATTGGATATTTTTCGTGTTTCATTTCCTTTAAAGATATTTCTGTTATTGTTGGCAAAAATTGCGCTTCCATTATTTCATTTGCCATATTTTTTCTTAATTCTTTTTCATCCATTTCAATTCTCTCTCCTAATTTACATTAACCTTATTCCTTTTATTCTTTTTTCTATTCGCCCTAATAAATCTAACGCCCTACTTTTCTATCCTTCCCTACAAATCTGGCGTGCAACTTTCTATCCTTCTCCATAAATCTGACGGACCACTTTATCAAGAGCCTCAAAATCTTTATTAGCAAAATCTTGGGCAACTTGTTGATGAGCAAGATTATCTGGGTCATAATCATCAATTTTAAGTTTGTCCAAAACGTGAGTTGAAACACTAGTTTCTGTCATAAAGCTCTCCACCGTTTCTTTAACAATTTTAGAATTCAATATTCCTGCCAAATAATTTGCCTCATCTTGATTATCTAAAGCAACATACATAATTTTCTCACTAGGAAGGACCAATCTGTTTTGTAGCATCTCATTGTTCGAATCATCAATTATAAACACCTTAAACTTTTTACTTATGTATTTCCAAGCCACCTTATATTGTTTAAAAGTATACTCTCCAACTCTCTGAATAGCATAAAAAGCATCCTCTTGGTTAGATTTTTCCCAAGATGCAAAACCTTTTCTTTCATCTAAAATATCTTTAAACTGTGTCAAATAATTTAATGTTAATGGATATTTATTTTTCATAATTTCTAAATCTATAGCTTGCATTTTTGTAAATTTTGTATGTGGACAAATTATAGCAATACTGTCTTGTCCTTCAGTCTCCTCTTTTCCTAATTCAGCACCTCTGCAAAGTTCATAAACTAGTCCACTTTCAATTTCGCACTGAACTTTGGGAGCTTTTCTTTTTGCCCTTTCTACAACATTTTCAACCACTAAATTGCCATTATTTAATTGTCTTAACGGCCTTATCCAGTAGACTGCATTAGCGCCACCCGTAAACACTCCAGTTCTTGCTTTATAATTATTTGTTCCTAAAACTAATTGTGCTTCTTTTAATTTTTCTTTTGTTGTATTTAACCACATCGAGTTATTTTCATTAGTTGTAGGGATTGCAACTTCATTCGTTTTTATAATTTTTCCATTCAGTAAACTACATGTTGAAAAAGAAACAGGATATGTAGTTTCTTCTCCTTTTTGCATATATGCAACACAACCTCTATTACTTGCTCCTGGAAAAACATTTACTTTTGAAAAATCATCTACATGAATAACTTTAATAGGTTCTCCACTGCTCCCTAATTTAAAATTTCTAAATCCAATTCCATTTTGTTTCGATTTAAATGACCCCATTCTTATAACAAAACATATCACACCATGATTTTTTAATAATTTGTCTATTACAATATATGTAACCAATAAAGATATGTCCTCTTTGGAAAAGGCTAGATTTTTTCCATTTTGTTCAAATAATCCGTATTCTACCCATACTTTTTTTGTTAATTCTTTTGAAATTTCAGGCAAATACTCCCAGTTAATCCATGGTGGATTTCCAACTACAAAATCGATATTATTAATATATATAGCTTCTATTCTTTCTTTTAATAAATTGATATATATTTTTTTGCTTATTTCATCATATTTGCTTAGTTGTTCATGCAACTCTGTTTTTTTACCTGCTATTGAACTTTCTAAATATTTTAACATTTTTTGTTTGTCCGAGCTTATATTTTCAGGAAATGAAAATTTTTTGCCAAAAACATAAATTCCTTCACCTATTAAATCCGGATACATCAATATATCATTTTGATATATTTTTATTGGGGTATTTATTCCTCTATTATAAATAATTACTATTTTGGCCGTTAATACTGCAATTAGATTAATATCAAAACCATATATATTTTCTGTTGATATTTCTTTATTTCTTTTCAATAAGCATTCTAAAAATACTCCAGAACCACATGTAGGATCCATAAAACTGGTTTTATTATTTATCTTATGATATTTGTTCATATTTTCGTATATGTCATCTGCTAACCAAAATGGCGTATAATACTCTCCTAACGAATGTCTTATCTCCTTCGGAAATAAGTATTCATACATTTTTTTAAATTCCTCTGCTACACTATAATCTATATTTTCATCATCATTGTATTCTAAAATTTTATTATTAAATTCATTTATTAACTCCCCAATTTCATTCCAATAGCTAGTTATTATAAAGAACCAATCCATGTTCCATATTTTATGCCCTAAATGTTTTTCAATAATTTCTCCATTCATTAATTCAATAAATTCTTTTTCTTCTATCTTAGCTTTTCCATTCGCGAAAAAAGAGTTAAATACTATTAATTTTAATAACATTGTATATGTTGCTTGTAGACTGAAAATAAATTTATATATATCATTATTTTTTATTTCTACTTCATATAACTTGTTAATTGTTTCTACGCATTTTTTAGTATTCGCCGTATTATCCTCTTTGCTTAAGTCTCCGTAGCAGTACATAAATGAATCAATCCAATTTTTATATACTTCGTTTTCCTCGTCTAATCTCACATTTATATTAGATACTATTTCAAAAAATAATTTTTGAATAGTTGAATTCTTTTTATTTATATAATTTGTAATCTTTTTTATATTTATCATTTTTTCCTCCCTGTTCTTTGTGATTATATCATACTTTTTATTTTTTTGTACAATTTTTGCTATTTATGTTATAATAACTGGCGGAGGGATTTTAATGAAAAAAATCGAAGAATTTTGGTATTGTGTCTCAAATCAAGAACAATTACCTATTTATAAATTTGAAGAAATCAATTCTAATCAAACCTGCACTATGTTAATAGATTTTATTAATGAATATCACAAACAATCTAGTACACAAAAGAATATAAATAGCCAACAAATTATTTCTGATATCCTTCTTGAAAAACCCGTATATTTAAATGACATACGAAAATTGATTGGCATTTCTGATAAAAGATTATATTTGGAACTAAGTTATATTTTTAATAGATATACCACTCCATCTGGGAAAAATATTTTTAATGAAAAACGAACTTCATTAAAAAAACATACTGTAACTTTCTTTATAAATGCATTAAAACACAATAAATATAAATCCGAAATTGCTAACATTATTTCTAGATATTTTATTGATAAAGATTTACTAGATATATTAAATATATTTTCACAATTCAATGAAGAAGATGTTACTAAATTATTTAAATTTCTAATAGTTCCAAAGGAATTACAACAAAAAGAAGCAAAGTATAGAGGGCACGGTGCAGAATTGGAAGTCGCTAAAATTTTTAGTGCTTGCAACCAAATTGTATATCCTCCTCAAAAGTCTGTAAATCCTATGGAATCTAGAGACCCTAATGTTGATTTAAGCACAATGACTATTATTGATAGAGATAGTTCTGATAATAATATACATAGTTTTGATATAATTATTCTTGACGAAAATAATAATATTAGAATTTTAGTACAATCTTTAATACATTCATCAGACCCTGGACAATATGGCGTAAATAAGTCAAGCGAGACAGTCACTATTAAAAATTTAATTGACAAATATAATCTTTCACATCCTACTAAACCTCATGTATATTTGTTAGGCTCTGTAGATGGTGTTGGATTTATAGAAAATCCTAATGGCACAATTGCTAAAATGTTAGACTGTTTCGATTATTTTATTCAGATAAATACAACTTTTAAAATAGGATTAATTCTTTATCAATTAGGATTAATGCCAAATTTGAAAGGCGTTTACTTAGATAATTCGTTTTTTGATAATGAAATGATGATGCATTTTACTTCATTAATTCAAATTTGCGGTTTAAAAGTAATTGATAAAGCTGAACTTCATAATTATACATGTATTTCTGCTGGCAAAGGAATATTATGCGTAGAACAAAAGCGGACATTAATAGCATTAACCCTTATTATAACAGTAAGTAGACAACTTTTAATAGTTGTCTTTTTTATACTGTAATATATTTTTTTAATGCCTCAAATTTATTCTCCCCTATTCCATTAACATTTTTCAAGTCCTCAATATTAGAGAATTTTCCATTTTCCTTTCTATAATTTATTATTTTTAAAGCTGTTGATGGCCCTATTCCTGGCAATGTTTCTAATTCGGTCTGAGTTGCAGTATTAATATTAACAATATTTGAACTTCTTTCCTTCTTTGTTGTTGTCCCCTTATCTTCCTCTTTTAAAGTATTTTCATCATCAGCCCCATCACCCGAATCTTTAGTTATATATTCAAATTTTGTATCTTTTTTTAATTCTTCATTACTTGGAATGTTGACTTTCATTCCATCTTCTAAAACATATACCAAATTAATCTTGGTTGTATTAGCTTTTGCAGTCGTTCCACCTGCTGCATTTATTGCATCTGAAATTCTACTTCCTTTATCTAAAATTACTACTCCAGGAATATTTACTTGACCTGTTACATACACATAAATTTTCTCTTTTTCTTCATCAACTGTTTCTGAATTGCTTTTTGCAACATCCTCTTCAAAAAAGTCTGCCTCTGTCTCTGCATCTTCTTCCTCTTTTATATCTCCATTATCTTCTGTAACTGCATTATTTTTTTCTTTTGAACTCTCGTTTTCTGCTGAAATATTTTCTTCTGTAATAATCTCTTCATTATAATTTCGAACCGCTTTATTAGTAATTATAAATAACCCACTTAAAAGAATTATAATAATTGCAATACATATTTTTTTATTTTTTAAAAATTTTTTCATAAAACTCACCTTTCTTAAAATAATTTTCTTGAAATTTATGCTAAAATAAGATATTATATTGGTACACGAATTTAGCAAGGAGATAACAAATGAGAATAAAAAGATTTATATTGATTTTAATATTATTAACCATATCGATAACACTATTAGCGCCTTTTACTCAAGTTCAGGCAGTAAATACATCTGTTCCAGAAGTAGACTTTCCGATATATTCACAAGGAGCAGTATTAATGGACTCATCTACAGGAAAAATATTATATGGAAAAAATGAAAATGATAAACTGTATCCCGCAAGTACTACAAAAATTTTAACTGCTATAATCGCAATTGAAAATTATAATTTAACAGATAAAGTAACAGCTAATAATTCAGCAATTATGGCAATACCATTAGGTTATTCTAATGCTGCAATTCAACCAGGAGAAGCATTAACTGTTCAAGAACTTTTGGAATTGTTTTTAATACATTCAGCAAACGAAGTCGGTTACATCTTTGCAGAAGACATTTCAGGAAGCATAAACAGCTTTGCTAATTTAATGAATAAGAAAGCTACAGAAATTGGTTGTAAAAACACTCATTTTACTAATCCTAGCGGAATCCATAATGTAGAACATTATTCTACTGCATATGATATGGCTCTTATCGCTCAGTATTGTATGAAAAATTCAACATTTAGAAATATAGTTTCCATGACTTCTTGCACAATTGAACCTACAGACAAATATGAGAAAAGATATTTTAAAAACACTAATGATTTACTTGATTCCAAAAGTAAATATTACTATGCAAATGCAATTGGAATAAAAACTGGTTTTACTACTCAAGCTAAAAATTGTTTAATTGCTGCTAGTAAAAAAGATAATATGGAACTAATTACTGTTGCACTTGGTGCCGAAGCTACTACGGATGGCAGAAGTGGCAGATATGTTGATACTATTAATTTATTTAATTATGGTTTTGATAATTATAAAATCGAAAAAATTAATACAGCAAATACTGAGGTTCAAAATTTAATAATTGAAAATGCAACTAAAGAAACTAAAAATTTACCTTTAGTTTTAAAAAATGATATTTCCGCATTAGTCCCTACAAATATTGATATTGCTAATTTAAATTATAATATTAATATCAATAATGATATTTCTGCTCCAATTGCAGAAGGAGATGTTCTTGGAAAAATAACATATACTATTGATGGAATTAGCTATTCTTCTGACTTGATTGCAACACATAGTGTTGAAGAATTTAATTATTATTTATTAGCTATACAAATTGCATCTGCAATAATTGTTTTATTAATATTATTAAAAATAATTTTCTTCAGAAAAAAGAAGAAGAAAAAGAAAAAGTATTATAGAAATTATGATTCAATTTATAAATTTAACTAATTAATGAATTAAAATTTTATTATAGAAGCCCTAAAACCTAGGGCTTCTTTTTTATTTATAGTCTTTTCCTATTATTATCGTAATATCTACATTATTTGAACTTACAGAACTTGATGAAACAGTTCCTACTCCAAGTAATTCTTTTATATTATCTGTAATTTTGGTATCTGTATTTGTTTTATTTATTATTGTTGTTTTTTCCGTACTTGTTGTATCTGTTGTTTTTGTTACATTATATCCTTTAGCTGTTAATGCTTTTTTTACTGCTGTAAGTGTTGCTGCAGAACCTGAACCATTTAATATTTCTACTTTAATCTTTGCAGCCTCTTTTTTACTTACAGAACTTGTTGTATTAGTAGAAGTATGATTTGTAGTGCTATTTACTGTACTGTTAGTTGCTGTATTGGTTGTATTTGTTTTTTCTGTTGTTGAAGTTGATGTATTTTCATCATTTGAACCATATAATTCTTTTATCAACTCTGCAGTTTCTTTTTTGTCTGGAATAAAGAACCATAATGGGTATGTTGGTGGTCCATATGACCCCCCTGGTATTACAGCACTTTGAATATTGTTTACATCAATATTTACTGCATATGGCACATAGTCTTTTATTACAGATATTGATAGGTTCGTTTCTACATATTCATAGGCAATATCGACCATTTCTTTTATTTTTAATATATTTTTCGCTTTAATTGTCTGTTTTACAGTCTCTATCATGAATTCTCTTTGTGTTCTCATCCTTCCATAATCATTTCCACCATATTCTTCTGGATATGTACCTAGATATCTTCCTGTTTTCTTATCTAAATTTCCATGTCTATATCTTAAAAGTTGTTCAGCTTTATCTCCATCAAGTTTTTGTTGTCCTTCTTTTAAATTTATATGCAAATCTTGTGATGGGTCATCATATACCATGTCAATAGGTACATAAAAATCAACTCCACCTATTACATCAACTAACTTTATAAGTGCTTGATTATCTATTACCATATAATACTTAATATTCAATCCAGTTAATTCATTAACTTTTTCTAGTGTTCTTTCTGGGCTCTTTTGGTATAATGCATTTATCTTGTCCATTCCTGTTCCTGTTTTAGCATTTTTTCCAACAAATGTGTCTCTTGGAATTGACAATAAAGAGGCTTTTTGTGTTTTAGGGTCATATGTCCCTACTATGATTGTATCAGTTAGTTTTACTCCATTATCTGTGCTTACACCCATTAATAAAACTTGTATTGGCTCAAGATTTTTTAAAGTTTCTTGGTCATGCCCAACTAATGTAGAAAGTAACCCCTGTAATCCTCCACCATTTTTCTGTGTTTTATATGTTATTCCAACTACTAATGCAACTAAAATTATTATAAGTGTAATTAGTATTCTTTTTAAAACTTTCGATTTTTTTCTTTTATTTTTATTTTTTTTATCTTTATTTTCTTTATTTACTCTATTTTCTCTTTGGTTTTTAGGCTTTTTATTCATTGTATCCTCCTAATTTCAGTATTACTATTTTAATATATCAAATTTTTTTCTAATTTTCAACAGTTATACCATTTTTTAAGAATTTTTCACAAAACTTTCACATAAAAAAGGATAGAAACTTATTTTCAAAGTCTCTACCTTTTTATTTATTTAAACAATATATTTAAAATAATATTATGTTCATATAAGAATTTTGTTATATATGAGCTAGATACAATATCAGATATTTGAGTATTTCCAGATACTAAAACAACAAAGAATAATATTGCTAATATTACATATACAATTAATAATGCCTTTATTATTCCATATACAACACCACCAACTTCATTACATTGTTTTATTAATGGTAATGATGTAATCATATCTGAAACAAATGTAAGTAATAATAATAATGCACGAACTACTATAAAAATAGCAAGTAATACTATAACATTTGTCACCTTCACAGCCAATGTTCCTGCAGTCTCATATACAATCTCATTTTGTGTTTTATTTACTGCATCAGTTGCATATTTTTCTATATAATCTATAAGACCTACATATCTTACTTCTTGACCTTCTGAAGTTTTTGCAGAGAAATTCTCTATTATCAAATTCTCTATTTTCTCATTTATTCCTGTTTTCTCCATTACTAAATTTGAAACTGGCTTATATAAAGCAACTGCTAATATTATTGCCACTACAACAGCAATTAAGCCTACAGCTAATTTTACTAATCCTTTTTTATAACATATAAAAATGTTTAATGCAAATATTGCTAAAATTATTATATCAAAAATTATTCCCATTATTACTCTCTCCTTTTTAAATATTTATTAATTGAATTTTATCTTTATACACAATTCCAACCACAGCATCTGTTATTACTATATCATTTATTTCCGTATTTGATATGTATTTTTTTAATAATATTCCACTTTTATTAATTATATGTAATTCTGTTCCAAAATTCAAAGCGATTTTATTATCAGATGCCTGCATTGATTTTGCTATATTTCGTGTATTATAATTTTTTTCCTTTCGAGTTATTGGATTTATTATTCTTACACTTGTATCTGCCGTATACTCTCCAGAAGATACTTCACTTACTAAAGCAATTCTATTACTTAATTCAATTGTCATAAAAGCTAACTGCCCATCTTCAAATTTTATTAAATTTGAACTATTTTGCTCTTCCAATATCTCAATTCCATCACTATACATACATATCAATTTGTTTTTATCTTGATACTCTATATTCATAATCATTTTGTCAGTCGGTGCTTCATATTTATAAACAATTGCCTCTAGTGGCTTTGTTTTTGCTAATTCCATTGAAACTATTTGTATGCTTGATTGAATAAGTATACCAGATAAATCAACTTCTGCAATTGCCAAATATTTGCTATCTTGCGAAATATCAATATCCACAACCCTTGCAGAAACTAGATTCGTTTTAAAAACTTCCCCTCCAGATTTATCAAAAACGTCTATTACAGATTTATAACTAGTATTCGAAATTACAACAGAAACATATCCGCTTTGATTAACATTTATTTGAGTTATATTTCCTTCAATTTCATTTTCAAATAATTTTTCTTTGCCACATATTAAATAAAATTTTGACCCATTTTTTTCACATATCGCCATATATCTTCCATTTTTAGTAAATACCGCTTCATTTATGTCTAATTCTATTTTTGCAACTTGTGTTCCTACTTGATTATAGAATTCTAGATTTTTCTTTCTAAATACACATATATATTTTTCATATGCATATACCTGCGTATTTTCATCTCCATCTAAATCTATACTTTTGGTATCTTCTTCATGTATTTCTTTAGTCCATATTTTTTCATCACACCATTGTCTAAAGTCTATATTATAATAATATACTATCCCACAAATAATCAATGAGAGCAGAAAAAATAATACTATTATAACTAATGTTGCTTTTAAAATTTTAACCTTTTTTCGATTCTGTAGCTCTTCAGCCCAAAAATCCTTCATTTTTTTCTCCTTGTCTTTTGATATTTGCCTATATTATACCATAACACTTATTTTTTGCAATAGTTTTTTGACAAGACCACTCTAATTATCTAAATTATGGTCTTAGATTTTCTTATAAACAGTATTGCAAAAATTTGTATTATTCCAAGATATCCAAAAAAAGGGTATAACAAATTAACCAATTTTGAAAAACCAATTTTTGAAACTAGCAAACTAGTTATACACATAAATATAACAAACTGTGGATAACTCCTTTCATTTTTACTAATATTTTGTAAAAATCCAATCCCTATGGAAATTGCCGTAGTAAAAATTGAAGCTAAAATTATAAAAGCATACACTACTTTATATTTAGCAAAAAAAGTTCTTATAACATAAACAATTGGCATTTCTAATGTCGAAATTTCAATATCTGTTCTTATTAATAACATATATATTAACATAGACATAGTCATCATCAGAATTCCACAACATAACGCTATATATTTAATATTAGATTTATATTTAATCTGTTTTTTAATTGATATTAATACAGGTATTAGTAATATCATATTATAACTACAGTATGAAATACTACTCAATAACCATCCACTTTTTACAGCCAAAACTTTAGTATCCATATTAATTGTAAATAAATTTATTCCACCTATCCAAATTATAAAAATCAATAATACAGGAACAATAAACTCACTAACCTTTAATACCCCTTTTACACTAGTAAAAAATACAATTGCTGATAATGTTGCTAATATTGCACTTCCTATAATTTTATTAATTTCAAACTCTTGTTGAAAATACGCTCCAAACCCAGCAATCATTATATAAAAAGTAACTAACAATAATATATTCATTATATTATTTATCACTGCAACAACTTTATCGTTTTTTATAAACACTCTCAAAAACTCGCTATAGTTTTCTATATTATTATAATATATAATTTGTAGACTTTTATAAATTAGTAAACCAATTAAACTGCACGTAACTATTATCCCTAAAATTCCTGAACTACCATAAGCATAAAAAAATGAATATATTTCTTGACCAGATGCAAAACCCGCACCAATCAAAGCTCCTATTATTAATAATGTTATTGTAAAAATTTCTTTCATATCTACCTCTTATAGAGTATATTATAAAAATATTAATTTATACAAAAAAACAAGGAGAAACTAGAAATGTTCTCCTTGTTAATTTTCTATGCTTTTCTTCTTCTAAATATCCATACAGCTATTCCAATAAATATAATTATTATAGGAACAACAAATATTATTGTCTTTATAATAACATCTTGTTGGTCTGTAACTGTATATGTTTGAGCTTCATCTGTTTTTCTTATTACAATAGTATCATCTCTTTCTGCTAAATGAGAAATTGAATTTAATACTACATCTTTATTATTGTATAACTCAGAAGCATAAGTATAATATTGTGCATTAATAGCTATTTGTATATCTGCAGCAAATAATTCATTTGAATATATTATTAATTGTGATGTTTTATCATCTCCAATAGTTTTCTTTGCATATGCTCCAATAATTGCACTACCTTCTTCTGTATCTTCATCAGTTCTTGATGTTGATTTTGCATTAAAGTTTGTTCTAACAAATGCAGAATCACTAGTTGATGCAATTGTTTCATATGTAACTCCTAATTCTTCTAATTTGTTATCATCTGCAAAACTAATTTTTCCTGCATTTATAGCACACATTTTTATTTTCATGTCTAATTTATTCATAAAGCTCGCACTAACATCTTCAATTATTGTACTTGGTGCACCTTGTAACATCTTAGAACTATCTTGTTCTAATAATGCTCCATATTCTATAGAAATTCCATATTGTTCTAAAATTTTATTAAAATTAGGTGTTTCAACATTCAACATATTTTGAGATGTAAGCATTAATATCTTTCCACCATTATTAATATATTCTAATATTTTATCTGTTTCTAATTCAGTTAAATCTTGCGCTAATGTTGTAATTACTAAACAATCACAGTCTGATGGAATTTCGCCTTTTGTTAATATATCTAAATAATCAACATCATTTGATTCATCTTTTAAATCTGTAATTATAGTTGACATTGCTTTTTCTGTATCATAATAAGTTTTTCCAGATAATATATAGATGTGTGGTTTTTGATCTATTGTCACTTCTACAATAGCATTTGTAATAGCCTCTTCTGTCTTATCTACTTGTTTATTTGTTGAATAATCATATGTATACAAATCACTTACCTTTAAAGTTTTTTCTTTTTCTCCGCATGTTACAACAATTAGATTATCTGATGAACTTATATTGTACTTAGTTTGTAAATCAACTCTTGATGATAAATCATCTATTTTTTCTACTTTTATTTTCTTATTAATTGCTTCATATTTATCTGCATATTCACTTATATAGCTATAATTATCCATATTTATTAATTCTATGGTTATATCTTTATCTATATTTTTTACTTTATCCTTAGATTCGTCTGATAAAGAATATAGTTTTTTGGTTGTGCAATCTATATCTTCTATTTTAATTTTTGATGCTCCCCAATTTATTAGTACATAACATGCAATTACTATCGCTACCAAAAGAAGAGTTGTTGTACCTTTTAATAACCATTTATTCTTTATGACTGCTAAAAACTTACTTGGTTTTCTAACCTTTTTCTCTTTTTTTAGTTTTTTCTCTTTCTTTTCCTTTTTCACGTTATTTTCCTCTCCCATCTATTTTACTAATTTTCTTCTTTGCATTACAATTATAGTAAATGAAATAAACATTGCCATAAGTGTTAATGGACCTACCACTTCTGATAGTGATATTACTCCTGTTGGGAATTTCTGATAATAACTCATTATTGAAATTTCAGGTAAGCCAATATCTAAATCTGATGTAAATAAAGTTATTATTAAAAATGCAATTGTTATAATTCCGGCAATTATTTGATTTTCTGTTATACTTGATGCAAACATTCCTACTGCTATTGCAGCTGCACTAATTAGTAAAAATCCTAACATTGTAACTAATAATACTAATATATTTGGACTTCCAAAATAACACATTATTCCAAAATACATAAATGATATTAATAGTGCTATAACTATAACAGCCATTGCTGCCAAAAACTTTCCAAATACAACTCCTGGAATTCCAACTTGTGATGTTAATATTAATTGCTCTGTTCCTGTTTTTCTTTCTTCTGCAAACATTCTCATTGTTAATATTGGCACTGTTATTATTAAGCCATATAATGCAACATAAAAATATAATCCACCTAAATCTATACTTCCAGAACTAACTGTAGTTAAATAGAAAAATATACTACATACTAACAAAAGTATTCCTATTACTACATATCCTATTGGAGATAAAAAATAACTTTTTATCTCTTTTTTAAATACTGCCCACATTATTCTTGTCCCCCTTCTTCTTGTTTGTTTTCTTCTTGTTCTACATTTTTTTCTTCTTCATTTTTTTCTTGTTTGTTTTCTATTAATTGCATAAATGCATCCTCTAATGTAACATCAGATTTCTTCATTTCAAATATTGTAATATTCTCTTTAGCAAAAGTCTCGAATATGTTCTTTCTTAAATCTACATCTGAATTTGCAGTTATCATGTACTTTTTAGTTTTATCCTCATTTTCAGTAATTAATTTTATTTCTTTTATATCTTGTAATTTTTCTTTTATAGTATCCATTTTATTATCAGTGTCTTCTACTGTGACATACACTGAATTATCAGTAACAACTTTCTTTTCTAGATTTTCTGGTGTATCAATAGCAACAATTTGTCCATGATTTATAATAATAACTCTATTACATATTTGACTAACTTCTGATAATATATGAGAACTTAATATTACCGTATGTTCTTTACCCAACTCTTTTATTAAAGCTCTTATTTCCGTAACTTGCTTTGGGTCTAGTCCCACAGTAGGCTCATCAAGAATTATAACTTTAGGCTCACTTACTAAAGCCCCTGCCATACTTACTCTTTGTTTATATCCTCTCGAAAGATTTTTCGTTAGTTTATTTTGCACGTCTTGCAATCCAGTTTCATTAATTGCTTTTTGTACTTTATCCTTCTTTTCTTTTCTAGGTACACCCTTTAGCTCTGCCATATATGTTACAAATTCTTTAACAGTTAAATCACTGTATAATGGCACTCCTTCTGGCATATATCCAATTTGTCTTTTAGCTTTTCTAGGTTTTTTAGAAATATCATAACCATCAATAATTATTCTTCCTGATGTTGGCTCAATAAAACCAGTAATCATGTTCATTGTTGTACTTTTACCAGCACCGTTTGGTCCTAAAAATCCTACAATCTCCCCTTCATCAATTTCAAAATTGATATTATCTACGGCAGTAAAGCTTCCGTATCTCTTTGTAATGTTTTCAACTTGAATCACGAATTTTCTCCTCCTCATTTATTGTTCTTTGCTCATATTACCATTTTCTTTTAGTTTTGTAAAGTTTTTTCACTTAAATTTCACAAATATCCATTTGGAACCGGTTCTGTTTGGTTCACTATACCAAACAAAACCGGTTCCTACCGTTCATTATTCAATTCCTAAATACTCATTATAAGTAACTTCTCTATCAATAACTTTATCTGTTTTAATATCAATAATTCTGTTTGCAACTGTTTGCGTAAGTTGATGGTCATGTGATGTAAATAAAATATTTCCTTTAAACTTACACATTCCATCATTTACAGATGTGATACTTTCCATATCTAAGTGATTTGTTGGCTCATCAAAAATCAAGAAATTTGCTCCTGATAACATCATTTTAGCTAATACGCATCTAACCTTTTCTCCTCCTGAAATTACTCTTGCACCTTTTAATGCTTCATCTCCTGAAAATAACATTCTTCCTAAAAATCCTCTTACATATGTTTCATCTGGGTCTTTTGAATATTTCCTTAACCATTCTGTTAAATTCTCGTCTGTGTCAAATAAGTAATTATTATCTTTTGGAAAATAACTTTGGGTAATCGTTGTCCCCCAGATAATTTCGCCCTCATCTGGTTCCATTTCTCCTGCTATAATCTGGAACAATACAGTTTTAGCATTTTCATTATCAGCCAAAAATGCAATTTTATCTCCAGACTTTACTGTAAATGATATATTATCTAATATTTTTTCTCCATTTATTGTTTTAGAAACATTCTTTACCTCTAATATTTCTTTTCCTGGTTCTCTATCTGGTTTAAAATCTACATATGGATATTTTCTATTTGATGGTTTTATTTCATCCAACTCAATTTTCTCTAATGTTTTCTTTCTTGATGTTGCTTGTTTTGATTTTGAAGCATTAGCACTAAATCTCGCAATAAAGTCTTGCAACTCTTTAATTTTTTCTTCCTTCTTTTTGTTTTGCTCCTTCATCTGTTTTAATGCTAATTGGCTTGATTCATACCAGAAATCATAGTTTCCTGGATATACTTTGATTTTACCAAAGTCAACATCTGCAATATGAGTACATACTTTATTTAAAAAATATCTATCATGTGATACTACTATTACTGTATTTTCAAAGTTTATCAAAAATTCTTGTAACCAGTTTATACTCTTTAAATCCAAATCGTTTGTAGGCTCGTCCAATAACAATACATCTGGATTTCCGAACAATGCTTGTGCTAGCAATACTTTTACTTTATCTCTTGCTTCTAATTCACTCATTAATTTATAATGATTTTCTGGTATAATTCCCAAATCATTTAATAACATTGCTGCATCTGATTCTGAATTCCATCCATCCAATTCTGCAAATCTTTCTTCTAGCTTAGCAGCTTTCATTCCATCTTCTTCCGAAAAATCTGGTTTCATATATATTGCTTCTTTTTCCTTCATTATGTCATATAATTCTTTGTTTCCCATTATTACAGTATCTATTACAGTATATTCTTCATAAGCAAAGTGGTCTTGTTTTAATATAGATAGTCTTTCTCCTTTTTCTAAAGATACTTCTCCTTTACTTGGTTCTAATTCTCCAGATAATACTTTTAAAAATGTTGACTTTCCAGCACCATTAGCTCCTATTATTCCATAACAATTTCCTTTACCAAATTTAATATTTACATCTTCAAATAAAACTCTTTTTCCAAATCTAACGGTTACTCCATTTGCTGTTAGCATTTTTAACCTTCCTTTCCATGACTCTTATTAGATTTAAGCCATTCTCTTTTATTTGCCTATATACTATAACATATTCTAACAATTTTTTCAAGTACATCTTGACATTTGAGCTTTTTGGTATTATAATAACTTTGTTATGCACCATTAGCTCAGCTGGTAGAGCAACAGACTCTTAATCTGGCGGTCCTCGGTTCGATTCCGAGATGGTGCACCAATCTCATTAATATCAATATCTCTACGATATTGATATTTTTTATTTTATAAAAACCTCTAGACAATTAGAGTAAAAAAATCCCTAGTTATTCCAACTAAGGCTTTTTTTCAGTTTTTATTATTTTATATCTATGAGTAGTGCCATTAGAAGCTTTATACATATATATTGGTATATCCTCAACACTTTCAATAGATGTTTTACCGGTTTCCCCATTCTTAAGAATTTCAAGGTTTAAAATTATAGAATCTCTTGTATTAGGTTTAGTTTGACCAGACATAAAATTCCCTAAGGAATATATTACAAAAACATCTTTCACAGTGCCATCATCTAATGTTATTGTCTTCTTTTCCATCGGCTGTAATACGTGTGGATGACTTCCTAATATAATATCTACCCCATTTTCAAATAATAAATCTGCCAAATTTTTTTGTTCAGAATTAGGTTTAGTTTGATATTCTACTCCCCAGTGCATACTTGCACAAATCAAATCAGGTTCTTGTTCTTTAGCCAAATTTATTTGTTGTAATATCAAATCTTTATCTATAAAATTAACAGCATAACTTTTATTTTGTGGAACTGGAATACCATTAGTTCCGTATGTAAAAGACAAAAATGCAATCTTAATTCCATTTACATCTTTTACTAATATCTTATTTTGCTCTTCTACTGACCTATTTGTACCAGTGTGTAATATACCTACTTCATCTAAATAATTTAATGTACTCACTAGACCTGTATACCTTGTATCCATACAATGATTATTAGCAGTAGAAACAACATCTATTCCTAAGTCTTTTAAATTGGTTGCAAGTTGTTCAGGTGTATTAAATTGAGGGTAACTACTATATCCCTTTTCTTTTCCAGCAAATGTAGTTTCCAAATTTCCTATAGCTATATCTGCAGACTCTATATCTTGTTTTATATCAGAAAATACATAAGAGAAATCATATGTTCCTGTATTCTTATTATAAGCATCATTATATTGTGTATTATGACACATTATATCTCCTATCGCTGTCATTTTAATTCTTATATCTTCTTTAGGTTCCGTTTTTTCTTCTTTATTTTCATTTTCATTTTCTATTTTTTCCTCAGTATCTTGTGATACTGCAGGCTGAGTTTCTTCTTTTGGCTTAAAAAAGCAACTACACCCTAAAACAATTATTAAAACAATTATTATAAAACCAACCTTTTTCATTACATCCTCTCCATGCCCTTACTTTATCATATTTCGACTTTTTTTGCAAGAAATTTTCCTCATCAAACTTTTATATATACCAAAAAAGTTGCCATTACTGACAACTTTTTTTATTTATAAGTCTAATTTTTCATAAACCTTTTCTTTATTAGAACTATTACACCTGCTATAACTACTAATCCAACTGTTGCTGAAATTATATATATTGTTGTATAGTTCTTTATACCTGTAGGTGGTGTTATTGTTACATTTACAGTATCATCATCTTGTTCATGTTTATATCCTGTAGATTGTAAGCTTGGTTGATAGTTACCTGGTTGATACATTTCGTTTTCTAATTGTCTTCTTGTATTATCTTCTACTCCTTTTATTGTTCTACCAGTTTTAGCATTTCTTTGTATAACTTCTACATGGTTATCAAATGCATTATTATCACTATTTGCTAATATCTTACTTGCATATATTACACTAGATTTTGTTTCTCCAGGTCTTAATCCTGCAAATGTATTAGTTACCATACATTGTAGATTGTTATTTTTAATTGTTTCATATGCTTGGTATGCATCTGCGTCGCTTAATTTGTATGATACATATCCATTATCTTTTAAGAATTCTGCATCTGTAGCTACATTTTTATTAACATATTTAAACCAATCTGCATTGTTTACAGCTCCGGCAATTGCTTCTTCAGATTCTGTAAATTGACTTCCTACATTACATTGCATTGCAGAGCTCATGTAGTCAACTACTATATCTGCTAGTGCTAATGCTTCGCCTTGTTTGTTTGTACCGTAATAATAGTAATCTGTATTTGTTTCATAATCATAATCTTTTTCACTATTATTTGTAAGTGTAATTAAATACCATACTTTTAGGGTTGAACCTTGAATTAATTCTTGGTCCATCTCGATTGATAAAGTTCTTCTTGCATTTTGGTTAGCATTAAAGATTGCTGTTCTATCAGCTTCTTTTCCTAATCCGATACCTTTAACATAACTTAGGTCTCCACTTCTAGGGTCTCCATCTATTAATGCTTGACCATTTCCAAGAACTACTTGTACTCTAGAAATTGTCTTATTAATTACTAAATCTTCTCTTGGTCTTTCTATTATACCAAAATTGAAGGTCTTCCAACTATGTTCAAAATTTCCACCATTGGCATCAACATTTGCTTGGTTAGCTTTAGTATATTCCATCTTTATTGTAAATGACTTACTATCTGCTGAGATATTATGTGCATTTTTATATGTAGAATTCTTTAATTCTTCCTGAGCTAATCTTTCTTGCATAACATCTACTGCTATTGAAGTAGCTTTATCTTGGTCCATATCTAGATACCATCTATCATCATTACGATTTCCTGTCATAAGGTCTTTTATTAATGAATCTGTTATAATTGTTGATTTATAGTTTCTTGCATTTATCATTGTACTTCCGTCAATTGTTGATTGTACTCCATCTGCATTTCCATATGTATATTTAATAAAGTAATTTCCTACTACTACACCACTCTTTCCGTCATCACCAAATGTATATTCACCATTTGCATTTGTATATGCCACTGCTGGTTTTCTATTAGAATTGTTACCTTCTATGTAATATAAGTATGCAGGTTGACCTGTCGTTGCATCATATAGTTCTACTTTTACTCCTTGTACTCCTTTTTCGTTACCATCTCTTTGTCCATTTCCTAATCTTTCATTGTCATTTTTACTTTCAGCTGTTTGTGTATCTTCATATACTATACCAGATACTTGTCTATAATTAGGATCTTTTACTAATTTAAATGATGGTGCACGGTCTGTGTCATCCTCAAATGTGTTGAAGTTGCTCAAGTCTAAGTTTCCTGGTGTTGAATCTGAATCTATACCTGCATATTGTTGTCCTGTTTTTCCACATTCTCTTGCAGGTTGCATTTCTGCACATTTTGTATTTTCTCCATAATATGTTGTGTATGATGATATTTCTGTATAATTTGTAAATCTAAATCCAGCATCTGTATTTTGCAATTCTCTTATCTTATTTTGACTTACTTCAAATTCTATTCTTATTACATCTGATGTTGCACCAGGTTGTAATGTAATATTTACTGAATTTCTTGCCGTTCTGAATGTCTTTGTTTCTTTATCATTTTCACCTTCAACCGCAATTTGTTTATTAAATACCCAATTTATATCTTGCCATCCATTAGATGTATTTTCTCCATAATGGATTATATAATCACTATCATAATAATTTACTATACTATTAATTTTCATAGGCAATGTTGTTGATTGGTTCTTTATTTTTATATCATATGTTACATATACTTTTAATTGTTCTGTTTTATTGTAATTTATAAATGCTATATCTGATGGGCTTATTGGTCTTGTATATGTTTGCATATATTTATTACCAAATTGAACTTTGTAATTATATAACTCATTGTCTGTACTATTTGATATATTTCTGTTTCCATATATATATGTATATTCTTGAGCTCCTGCTTGATTGATATTTGGCTGTACTACTCTAACTTTCTCTATGTCTGATACTAATGCTGCATCTGGTTGCTCTCTTCTTACTAAACCTAAATTTACATTATATATGTTCCATTCATATATTTTGTTTTCACCCTTTAAACAATCTTTTTCTGTAGCATATTTCTCTCCTGCTGGATAATAATGAGCTTTACCATAATTATTAATAGCATTTCCTTTTACTTTGCCAATACTATTAATTATAGCTGTTAAATCTTTATTATCTGGGTTTGTTTTTATCTTTACTGTACCATCACAATATACATTTATTACAGCTCTTCCAGAAGTCACTTCTCTAACAACATGTTGTCCTGCTTTAGAACAATGTTCAGTACAAAACTCTCTTTTATTTGTCCAATTATTTCTTTCAGAAGCCTCCATCAATTTAGTTGCAAGATTTTGCGTTGATGCTGATACAGCAAGTGTAGCATCATAATTTGCATCTGATACTTGTGTATTTGGCAAATTATTTATTATTGCTGTATTTCCATCATATACTGCTCTATTTTCTACTCTGCCAAACTTATTATCTAAGTTTGTTCTCAAAGTTTCATTTTCTTTTGCTTTAGATGTACTTGAGTCGGCAAGATTTACATTATTACCACTACCACCATATGATACAGTTGTATATTTCAATCCATTATATTCAAATTCCACATAAGAATTGTTTATTTTATTATATGTATTTGTATCATATGAATATGTATGATTTGTTAACCTAATCGTAGTTGAAAGTGTATAATTTCCATTTGCATCTGTTGTTCCTGACGCAATCTCATTTCCACTAGCATCTTTCCAATGTACTTTAATACCTGCTACTTTCTTATCTCCATCATTTTGGTCATATCTATTATTTATTGTATTACTTTTATTATTAGCAATATCTTCCCAAACACATCCACTTATATTTATTTTCCCATCAACTTCTGTTTTTCCTGGAGTTGGCGTATTGTTTGTATTGCTAAATGTTTCTACATATATTATATCTTGATAATTCCTTGCTGAAGCATCTAAGAAATATATTTTAACATGATACTTTGTATTTTTAGCTGCTGCAGCAGCTATACTTGTATATTTATTGGCATTGGCTGGTACATAATTGCTGACATTCCTACCAACTTCTTGTTGTGCCTTTTTATTAAGCTCTGTATCATAAGCATTATTTGATATAGCAGCAAAACCATAATATTTCCCAACTGAATTTACCCAACTCTTCCAGTTTTTCCACAATGCTATTTGAGCTTGATGATAATTACGATTTGCCCAATCTTCTCCAACTTCTTTTTTTGTATTTGTTCTATATCCTTTTTGCAATGGGCCGGCCAATATTGCTGCAATTAGTGCATTTTGCTGATTTACTTTTACTGAATTCGATACTGAAGGAGTCACTACAGTGTTTTTTCCATTAACAGATTTTAAAACTTTTGCAGATTTTATTGTATTTCCTTCTATTTCTACATATCCTTTAACAGTAAATTCTGCTTTTGTAGTATAATATAAACTATTTTCTCTTGCTACACAATAAAGATTATTAGCATCAATTAAATTTTGAAGATTATAATAATATTTTTTTCCTATCGTCAAGGCATCGGCAGCAAACACTTGATTTGACATACTAACCCAAGTTGTGATTAATACCGCAATTATTATCGCCACTAGTTTCTTCATTCTCTTCATAGTTACTACCTCCCTTCCTTATTAGATTTTATTATATTGTTTTTTATCATCAATTTTATTGCAATAGCTATTAATACTGTATTAATTATTATTAACATTATATAACCAATTATTGTTCCGCCTGTTGATACACCTATAATAACATCAGCTGAACCTAAATCATTTTCTCCAGTCATATTATTATTTGGTGTTGAGTT
>CAKPLQ010000022.1 GCA_934167685.1 uncultured Clostridia bacterium
GTGTGCACCTCCACTGTTTTATATTTGTACATATATGTATTGTATCTTATGTACTAGTATATTATTCGGCATCAAAAAAATTTTTCCCTCTTTTTTTTACATTTTTTTATTATTTATTTTCATTTTTAATTTATAATAATTATTCTTATAATCTATTACCACGTAAATTTCCTTTTTCTACTTCTTTTAATCACCTTACTCTAACTGCAATTTTCAGGACTTTCAGAAGTTTCGCAAGATTTTGTAACAAAAATCTTGAAATTTGCATTATATAAGTATATAATAGAAAAGCGAAATTTAAATAGCAAATTTGATTATTCATAGGGAGTGTTTATATGCCAAATATTAATAATATAAAAAAATATAAAAAAGTACATATGATTGGAATCGGTGGAGTCAGTATGAGCGGAATTGCCGAAATTCTTCTTAATTGGGGATTTAAAGTTTCTGGTAGCGACCGTGTAGATTCTGACCTTTTACATACTTTAGAAAAAGCTGGAGCTGAAATTCACGTTGGCCACAACGCCAAAAATGTTGAAGGCGCTGACTGTGTGGTTTTTACTGCCGCTGTTCATTCTGACAATCCAGAATATGTTCATGCTAAAGAACTTGGAATTCCTCTTATCGAGCGTTCTGACTTTCTTGGTGAACTTACAAGATGTTATAAAAATACTATAGCAATTTCTGGAACTCATGGAAAAACTACCACAACTTCTCTTGTTTCTTTATGCTTTATAGAAGCTCTTAAAGACCCAAGTATACAGGTTGGTGCAGTTATAAAAGAGCTTAATGGAAATTACAGAGTTGGAAATAGTGAAAATTTTATTATCGAAGCTTGCGAATATGTTGAAAGCTTTTTAAAATTCAGTCCTAAGTCTGAAATCATTTTAAATATTGATAACGACCATTTAGATTATTACAAAAATCTCGAAAATGTGAAAAAGGCTTTTATTAAGTATGTTAAATTATTGCCAGAAGATGGTCATCTTGTTATAAATGCAGACGACCCAAATTGCTTAGATTTACCAGTTTACTCTAAAGCTTCTACAATTAAATATGGAATTGAAAATGAAGATGTTGATTTTTCTGCAAAAAATATAGTATTTAATGAAGATGGATTTCCAGAGTTCGATGTTTATAAGTTCGGCGAATTCTTTGCTCACTTTAAGCTTTCAATTCCTGGAAAACACAATGTTTTAAATACTTTAGCTTGTGTTTCATTGTGTGATGCTTATGGAATTTCTGCCGAGCATATGCAAGTTGCATTAGAGAATTTCACTGGTGCTGACAGACGTTTTGAATTTAAAGGAACTGTAAATGGTGCTAAGGTTTATGATGATTATGGTCATCATCCTACTGAAGTTGCAGCTACTGCAAAAGCATTGAAAAACAAAAAGTTTAATCATTCTTGGGTTGTTTTTCAACCTCATACATATAGCAGAACATTTAATCTTTTAGATGATTTTGCTCATGCTTTATTATCTTTTGATAATATTATCGTTACAGATATTTATGCAGCAAGAGAAACTAATACTTATGATATTTCTTCTAAAGATTTGGTTGATGCTATAATTAAATTAGGTAAAAATGCAAAATATATTTCTTCTTTGGATGATTGCGCAACTTATTTGAAACAAAATGTAGAAAAAGATGATATTGTTCTTACTCTTGGCGCTGGTACTGTTACAAATATCGGTCCAATGATTGTTGAAGATTAATATACTTTATGGAGATTATAGATTTTAAATTCTATAGTCTCTTTTCACATTTTAGTATTGTTTTTTTTAATCTTTTGTGTTATATTATATTTGCTTTGCATATTGTCAGATTTTTATTTTTTGCTCTTGCATTGCAGGCTAAGTTTAATATTTGCCACTATAGCTCAGTTGGTAGAGCGACGGATTCGTAACCCGTAGGTCAGCAGTTCGATTCTGCTTAGTGGCTCCATAAAAGAAACTCACTCATCTTAAAATAAATGAGTGAGTTTTTATATTAAAAATGTTTTCCTCTTCTTTTTGTTTTATTATCTACAGAATTAATATCATTATTTTCTTTAGTATCAAAAATATTCATTTCCAATCTTTCTAATTCTGATAATTCTTGATGTTCGGCAATGGCCTTATCTAACTCATCAGCTCCTGGAAGGTCAATATTTTTTGTTTCTTTTTTCTCTTTTGATAATTTAACTTTTAGAATTATTGCTATTATTATTAAAAGAAGTAAAACTGCTATAATCATTCCTTTTATTATATCTTCTTTTCCCCATGTTGATGGTTTTAACCAGCTAAATTCTTCAACCTGCTCACTTCCATTGCTTTCAGTTCCTACTTCAACATTTTTATTTACGGTTATCTGATATGTTGCTGTTTCTTTGGTCTTTTTATTTGCTACTACTATTGTTATTAGGTTTTCTCCATCTTTTAAATCTTCATTTCCCGCTATTTCAACAGTCGTATCATCATCTGTAGGAATTGTTGATATATCCAATTGGCTTAAATCTTTATCTAAGTCTATTTCATATTTGTAAATTTCAGTTTTAAAGCTAGGTTTTAATTTTACATCTTTTATATCCAAACTTTCTAGTCCAAATGCATCTGAAGTCGTTGCTTCTGTATTTGTAGTTGTTGTATCATCATTAGTTGTTGCTGTCGCATCTTCTGCTGCTGTTCTTCTCTTGATTGTTAATGTATATACTTTGGTATTCCCTGCTTCTGCTGTAACTGTTACTTTTACTGTGTTTTTCCCTTCTTTTAATTGCACATCACCAGCTCCTGATACTTTTGCATTTTTGTCTAATGCTGTAGCATATACATTTACTTTTGTTACATTGTTTGGCACTTCTGTGCTGTATTCTGTCTTATCTCTTTTGAATCCACTGAAATCATTTGGCTTTATTCCAAAGTTGCTTAATCTTGCTTCTGTTGATTTTGAAGCTGTTGTAGTATTATTAGAAGTATTTGAGCTACTTGCAGTATTATTTGCTACTTCTTTTGCTTTTACAGTCACACTCTTTTTAGCTGAAACATCCACATATTCTGCCTTTAATACTGCAGATGAATCAGAAGATATTTCAACGTTTATAGTGCCCTCTTTTTCACATTTATATTTTGCAGAATTCGAATAATCTCTAGGATTTCCAGATAAATCTCCTCCTACTACTTTTATTTTTCCTGATACAACTCCACTAACATTTGCTGTAACTGTTGAGGTATTAACATTAGGCACCGTTACAGTTATTGTAACCTCATCTCCAACCTTGGGCTCACTTGGAGATATACTAATATTTGTAGCATTTGCCTTATTGCATATCAACATCAATCCTATAAAAAATATAATACTTATACACAGTTTTTTTATCTTATTCACTTTTATTCTCCTATTCTTCCAAAATTATTTGTATCATTAAATACATATCCATTGAATCAATTTTATTATCACTATTTAAATCTATTATTTTTTTCTGTTCATCACTTATTTGTGTATTCCCTAAAATATATTGTATCACATAATACATATCCATTGAATCTACTTTTCCATCACCAGTTAAATCTCCTCTTATACTATCTCCTGGCTTTTCTGTACTATCATTCTGCTCAACCGGCACCAAATACAATTTATATGTAGACTCATAATCATAAGTTTCTCTTGCCACATAGCCTTTTGTTCCATCAGACTTCATAACATAATCCCAATAAGTTCCATCTACCTTAGTAGTAGCTTTTTGAATTCTTGTAACGATTTCATCTCGATATAAAGTACCAACCTTAGCTGATGAATTTCCAGGTTCTTTTCTCAATCTTATAGTAGATGAAACATTAACTTTTACCAAATCAGTAGTCATAGGCGTATTATTTTCAGAAGGTCTTACAACTGCTGTTCCTGGCATGTTTTTATATACTGGAATTATAAAAGTATAATTTTCATCAATTTTTCCAATTTGTTCAAAAGTCTTTCTTAAAGTCGAACCTTCATTTTGTGCAGCCATTATATTTTGCATATATTGATGCCAATATAATTCACCATCAGAATTCTCAACATCAAATTTTTGAAAATACAACGTATTCTGTCCTTTTGAAATATAATCTTCAGCTATTATTTGAGTTCCTCCAGAAATAGATTTTTCAACAGAATCCCATCCGTTGGTTTGCGCTCTTTTCAATCCATTTAAAATTACATTATCCTTTCCATTTCCTCCAGCACCAATATTAAACACATTGTAATATCCTACATATTGTCCATTATAGCCATTTCCTGCAGATAATATTGAACCATTTTTACCTTGTTCCTGAATAATCCTTGCCACTAAGTAATATGCATTAACATTATATTTTTTAGCTGCTTCTATCAAAGTATTAATGTAATAATCATTATCTAAAAATGTCCCACCAGCCATTTCTTTTATTGTTTGTGAATTACAGTTATCATATGATAATTGCATAAATTGAAAAATATCAGAATAATTAGCTGAATTTCTTGGGTCCATCATATATCCTAAAGCAGCTTCTGAAGCACAGTACCAACTTCCATTATCATATGTTGTATCTCCACAAATTTTACATCTCCAAGAACTATCATATTTGTTGATATTATCAGAAATCAAATTTCTTGGCTTATTTTTGTGACCAACATATTCATTTGCAATAGCCTCATTCCAATCAATATTAGTATATAATATTTTAAAATTCCAATTAGGATGTTGCTCTTTTAACTTTTGTAACATTTCTTTTATTTGTGGATATTCACTAGAATTGATTGAATTAATATCAGTAGTTGAAGTTTGCTCTAATGCTGCAAAAACCACATTTTTCCAACCACTTATCCCTAGACTTATAAACATATATATGAGTATGGTTAATATAATAACCATCGATAATATTTTCTTACTGTACCTTATCATTTTTTCCACACCTCTTTTGTTTTTTCTTCGACATTAGTATATCATTTCGCCTCTTTTTAGTCAACAATAGACATTCATTTTTATATTACATTTGTGTTACATTACTATTTGTGGTATAATGCACCGGAGAGAACCGGTCCCAAACGTGCAAAATAAAAATGCACCGCAGAGAACCGGTCCCAACGGTGCAAAAAGGAGATTAATATTATGATAGAATTATTATCACCTGTAGGTGATTTTGAATGTTTAAAAGCAGCAGTGCAAAATGGTGCAGATGCTGTATATTTTGGAGCAAGTTCTTTTAGTGCAAGAGCCTTCGCTTCAAATTTTGATGATGCAAATTTAAAAAAAGCAATAACTTATGCTAAAGTTCGTGGCGTAAAAACTAATCTAACTTTAAATACTTTATTAAAAAATGATGAATTACCCAGTGCAATTGCTTTAGCAGAAAAGGCTTATTCATATGGAATTGATGCCATTATCGTTCAAGATTTGGGTCTAGCTAGATTTTTAATTAAAAAGTTTCCTGACCTTGCAATCCATGCCAGCACTCAACTTTCTGTTCACAATTTAGAAGGTGTTTTAAAATTACAAGAACTTGGATTTTCTCGAGTTGTTCTTTCTCGCGAACTCTCATTAGAGGAAATTGAATATATTTGCAAAAATTCCGATGTTGAAATCGAAGTTTTCGTACATGGCGCATTATGTATTTCTTATTCTGGCCAATGCTTATTTTCTAGTATGATTGGCGGACGCTCTGGCAATCGCGGTAAATGTGCTCAGCCTTGTAGACTTCCCTATGAATTGATTTCTAATGATAATACATTCGATAAGGGCTTTTTGTTAAGTCCTCGCGATTTATGCGGATTAGATTTTTTACCTCAACTTGTAAAGGCTGGCGTGACATGTTTAAAAATTGAAGGTAGAATGAAAACCCCTGAATATGTGGCAACTGTTACTAAAGTTTATCGCAAATACCTAACTTTGGCTGAAAATCCAGCAACAATAAATAATTATAAAATTGCTCAAGAAGATAAACAGGCTTTATTGCAAGTTTTCAACCGTGGCGGCTTCTCTTCTGGTCATTTGACTTCTACTGGAAATAAAGATTTAATTTATCCAGAAAAATCGAATAATATGGGAATATTTCTTGGCACTGTTGCAAACTTCAACAGTAACAAAGGACATATCGATTTTACAACTAATGCTACATTAAGTGTTGGAGATAAAATTGCAATAGAAAATAATAAACACGAAACCTCTTTATATACAGTTTCTGAATTAATGATTAAAAACCAAAATATTCCTCAAGCTAACCCTGGAGACAAAATTAGAATTGGTAGGATGAAAGGAAAGATTTTTGTCGGAAACAAAATCTACAAGATGTCTGATAAATCTCTTACTGACTCTGCTATTAGTTCTCTTGAAAATGAAACACGAAAAACTAATTTATCTTGCAAAATGGTAGTACACGAAAATTGTCCTATTTCTTTGACTGTTTCAGGTCCTACTGGTATAACTGTTTCTGTGGTTTTTGACGTTACACCTGAACCTGCAATGAATTCGCCAATTACAAAAGAACGCCTAATTTCTCAGCTTTCAAAAACTAATAATACCCCTTTTAATTTTGAGAAAATTGACATTGATTTATCTGATGGATTATTTATTAAAGGAATCAGCTGTATTAATGAACTTAGACGTCAAGCTTTAAGTAAATATGAAGATGAATTGATTGCGTCTTTTACAAGAACTATTGAGTCTTCGGAATCTTATGATTCTTTATTAATGCCAATTCAACCATCACAAAAAATACCGGAAGTCAGCCTTTTATTGAATTTGCTAAATTCAAACTTTTCTTATAATGATTTAAAAAATATAGACAAGGTTTATATTCCTTTTAAATATTTTGTTTTGAACGAATTCAGTAGTGTGTTACAGTGCATTTCTAGTAATTTTAATACATACATATATTTTCCAACAATTATTAGAACTAATTACAACAAATTAATCAAGGCTAATCTTGATAAAATCTTGAATAAATATAATATTAAAGGTTTTGTAGTTTCTAATATTGGAAATTTTGAGTTATTAAAAGATTATAAAAATTATGAATTTATTAGTAATTACACTTTAAACATTTATAACAATTTGTCAATTGTTGAATTGCCTTGTAGTACGGTTACTTTATCTCCAGAATTGAATAATTCTGACTTGCAGAATATTGTAAAAACTGCCCACCCTAATCATAATCTTGAATTAATTGTTTATGGAAAAACTCCTGTAATGAATTCAGCTTATTGTTTGCTTGGCAAATCTAATAAGTGTTACTCTTCTTGCAAACACTTATGCAATACTACTTCTCGTTTTTATTTAAAAGATAGGCTAGGCTTTTTGTTTAGGGTTATACCTGATAATATTGATACCACTACAACTATTTATAATAGTAAAATTACATCTATTGATTATAAAAATATTGAGATTGATTCGATTAGAATTGATGCTTTAGACGAAAATATTGAAGATTTAAATGATATTATAAAAATTGTTAGAACTGGCGCCAAAATTGAAGGCTCACAATATACAAATGGAAATTTTAATAGAGAAATTTAAAAATCAAACTCCCCCATATTAAACTTCTGTTTTAATATGAGGGAGTTTCCAATATGTTGGAGTTGTTATTATGATGAAGTTCGCTTATCTTTTAGTTGATATATATAGTTGGGTCCACATACTCATTATCTTTCATTAATTCAAAATGAAGATGACATTCCATTCCACTCTCGAACACTGCTGTATTTCCGGCCGTTCCTATAGTCTGACCTTGTTTAACTTCTTCTCCTTCTACCACAAATTCAGCTGTCAATAAATTTGAATAAACTGTTTGATATCCGTCATCATGTTCAATTATAACAGTTAGGCCATATCTTGGGTCATTCACGATTGTTTTGACTATTCCGTCTGCAGCTGCTTTTATTACGCTTGTTTTATCTGTTCTTATGTCTACAGCAGTATGTGTTATCCACTCTTTTAATGTATCAGAATACACTAAATTATCTTTGGCAAATTCGCCTATTATTTCACCTTCGGTTGGCTTAGCAAATGTTATTTGTTTTTTTACTTCTTCTGTTTTTTCGGTTTTATCAACATTTTGCTCTTTTACACTCGTCGCATTTTCCGTTTGTTTTGGTGTATTTGGGGTTGTATTCGTATTTGTAGTATTAGCTTTATTAGTCTCTTCTTTTTGGGCTTCATCTACTGTTTTTCCTATCTCTGTGCTTACATTTTCTGTTTCCGGTTGAGCTTCAATTTCTGTTTGTTTTTCTTCTTGTGAAATTTTACTAATGTTGTCTTGTTGCTTAATTGTTGTCCTTGTCAACATATACATAACAATTCCTAGTGCTATTGCTAAAATAAAAAATATAACAGTTCCTAAGTAAATATATATTTCTCTTTTCATAAGAACCTCCTTGATTTTAATTATTAATACAAGTATTAACAATTTTTCAAAGATTATTCATTAATAGAGAATTTAGTTCAGATATTTCCACATCTGTATAAAAGTGTTTGATTATTTCTTCATAATTTGCGCCAGCCTGTGCCATGCTATTAGCTCCTGTCTGGCTCATTCCAACTCCATGTCCATAACCTATAACGGAAAATGTTACTTCTTCTCCATTGATTGAAAATGTAAAATTTGTAGATTTTAACCCTAATATCGTTCTTGCCTCTGTTCCAGCAATTTCTATATTTCCAAATTTTATTGTCTTGACTCTTCCACTCGTTGTATTTTCTAATATCTGAATACAATTTTCTTCTGAAAAATCAATTTCGCAATCTGGATGTTTCTCCTTTAGTTTCTGCAACAATTCTTGTTTGGTTAATTTCACTTGCGAATTATATTGAGAATATCCATCTTCACCAGCTGTTTCTACAGATTTTAAATATGGATAGTCTATACCTCCCCAAACATTTACTGAACTTTCTGTTACTCCACCACTATTGGAATGAAAAAAGGCATTAATTGGACTTCCATTATATGTAACAATTTTTCCTGTAGTTGATTCCACAGCATCTTTAATTTTGTTCCAGTTGCTTTCCGCCTCTTCTGCATTCCATTTTGCAAATCTATCTTCTTTGCTTATCCAGGCCTGGCAACAAGCATAACTGTCACATATATCAGCATTTTCATGCTTTTTTGCATTATTATTAATCTGATATATCGTATATGTCCTTGCAACTACCGCCTGTGCTTTTAATGCCTCAAACTCATAGCTCACAGGCATTTCGCTTGCAACTACTCCATATAAATATTCATTCAAATTCACTTCTTCAACTTCTCCAGTATTTGAATGTAATAACTTAATCATTCTATTTTCTGACTCCTTCGCAGGTTCTGTATCCTCACTTTCCTGACCTGTAGGAACTTCTGTAGTCGACTCTGTGTTTGATTCTGTGGCTAATTCTGTGTCAACATTAAGATTTTCTTTATTTTCTTTATTTTTAGATGGTGTTGCGGTGCAAATTGCAGGAGCTATAAAAAACACTATTGCAAAACCACAAAAATATAACAAAAAATTTTTTATATTGTTCAACCTCCCTCTCTAGCAACTTAATTTTTTCTTCATCTTCTCTAGTACTTTTCTTTCTATTCTAGAAACCTGAACTTGAGTAATTCCTAAGATTTTGGCCACTTGCATTTGAGTTTTTTGTTTATAATATCTCAATAAAATAATCTCTTTTTCATTTTCTTTCAACTCGCTAATCAATCCTTTTACTGTTATTCGATTTGTAATCTCCGTCTCTTCATCTTTTCCAGTAGAAATTCGCTCTAAAATGCTTACAGTCTTATCTGTTTTATTATCAGTATATTTAGCGCTTTCTATCGAATCCACTGGCTTAGTCGAATCCATTGCCATTGTAATTTCTTCTTTCGCAATTCTCAGCTCTTTAGAAATCTCTTCTAACTTTATCTCTCTTCCATATTTATGCAAATATTCTTTTTGCAATTCTTGAATTTTTACATTTAACTCTTTAATACTCCTACTTACTTTAATTGGTCCATCATCTCTTATGTATCTTTTAATTTCACCTAAAATGTATGGAACTGCATATGTTGAAAGACGCACCTCAAAACTTGTATCAAATCTCTGTATCGCTTTTATAAAACCAATACTTCCTATTTGATATAAATCCTCTATATCATACCCTCTTCCTCCAAATCTTCGAACAATACTCCAAATAAGTCCATTATTATCCTCAATCAATTTTGTCATGTCTTCCTTATTGCCATTTTGAGCACTTTCAATCAATTTTATATCATTCTCATACACTCTTCATCTCCCCTTATTGCTGGTTCATTACTTTTAATTACTTTCCTCATCGAAACTTTTGTACCAACTCCCAGCATAGACTCAACTTCAACAGCATCCATAAAACTTTCCATAATAGTAAATCCCATCCCTGACCTCTCCATATTCGCCTTTGTCGTATATAATGGTTGCTTCGCCATGTCAACATTCTCGATGCCTTTTCCAGAATCAACAATTTCTATAAAAACTTCATTTTCCCTAATCTTACATTTCACCTTCACAATCCCCACTTGTTCTTCATACCCATGAATAATTGAATTAGTAACAGCCTCTGAAACTGCTGTTTTTATATCCGCTAATTCCTCCAACGTTGGGTCTAACTGCGCAATGAACGCCGCTACAGCTATCCTCGCAAAAGCCTCATTACTCGATTTACTTAAAAATTCAACTTTCATTTCATTATCATATACATTGCTCATATTCTACCTCCTTCCATTTTCTGCACCGTTGGGACCGGTTCTCTGCCGTGCATTTTTTGCACCGTTGGGACCGGTTCTTATCGGTGCATTTTCTTTTATTGTAATATCAGGAATTATCTTCAAAATCCCACTCATTTCAAATATTTTTCTTACAGGTGTAGTTAAATTTAGCACTTTTGTACTTCCTCCCAGCATATTAATTAATTTGTATCTTCCCATTACCAGCCCTATTCCTGCACTATCCATAAAAGAAACTTTATTAAAATCAAATACAACTTCTTTAGGCATATATCTTTCAATTTCATTATCCAATCTCCTCCTTATTTTCTGAACTACACATTCATCTATATCCTCGTGTATTTCAAATGTTAATCGCTTGTCCCTTTTATCATAATAACTTTCCATATAAACTCCTTTCATTATTTTTTCATTATTTTTTTATTTTTTATACTATTTATGTCACAAAATCATTATACACTCATTTCCATATTTTTCCAAGGCTATAAAATAAGAAGTTTTGTCGAATTAAAAAAAGTTTTCGACAATAGTTTTAATTCTGAAAAAATGCACCGATGAGAACCGGTCCCAACGGTGCAAAAAATGCACGGCAAAGAACCGGTCCCAACAGTGCAAAAAACTGCACCGATAAGAACCGGTTCCAAATGTTAAATGTTCACTTTTCTATTACTATAGTTACAGGTCCATCATTTAATAATTCGACCTTCATATCTGCTCCAAAAATCCCTTTTTGAACCTCAAATCCTTTTTTAGAGCATTCATCGCAAAAATATTCATATAATGGAATTGCTTCTTCTGGCCTTGCTGCTTCTATAAAACTAGGTCTATTTCCATCGTTACAATTTCCATATAAAGTAAATTGTGATACAATTAATAATTTTCCGTCCACATCTTTTAGTGATAAATTCATTTTATCTTGCTCGTCTGTAAATACCCTTAAATTGCAAACTTTTTTTACTAAGTAATCTGCTTGTTCTTTGGTGTCTCCTACTTTAATTCCTATCAGTACCAAAAAACCTTTTTCAATTTTACCTACGATTTTTTCGTCTACTTTTACACTTGCATATTTTACTCTCTGTATTACTACTTTCATTTTCTCTCTCCATTATTCCTGAGCATTATCGTTATCAGCAGTTTCGTTTGCACCATCGGCATCATCTGCTCCCTCATCGTCATTCGCAACATCTACGATTTCAACTTCTTTTGTTTCATTATTATCCTTTTCCATTTCTGGCTGTCTTGCTCCACACTTAGGACAGAATGTTGCATCTAAAGCAATTTCTGTATGACATTGCTCACATTGTTTTTTCTCTTTTAGTTCTAATATTGATTTCAAACATGTTTCTATTTCTGCAGTCAAAACATCGATTTTTGTGCATTCTTCTTCTAATTCTGTTTTTATATCGATATTTTCATTTCTAACATGTTTTTCATAAACCTTTTTTCCTATTTCTTTATATATGTTATTTATTTCTGATTTGTTTTCATTCATTTTCATTCTAAGTTTTGCTTCTTTAGCAATTTTATTTGTTTTTTCTGCTGTTGCATCATATGCTGCACTAGCCTTTTTTCCTAAATTATCAAAAAATCCCATTTTTTCTTCCTCCTATTTTTTATTTTTTACAATTATTAATACTTTTATTCTATAAATTTTTAATTTGATCTACTCCAATAATTCAGTCTAGTCTTCACTTTTTTTAGTTCTATTCATAAGCCTATTAACTGCTTCTTCTGGCGTTAAACCTTTATACAAAATTCCATAAACTGATTCTACTATTGGCATTTCTATATTATGCAATTTTCCTAATTCATGTGCAACTTCTATATTGTCAATACTTTCAATAGTCATGCCGACTTCCTTTTTAGTCTCTTCTAGGCTTTTTCCTTGCCCAATCAATTTTCCTGCTCTTCGATTTCTACTATGTTCGCTTAAGCATGTAACAATTAAATCACCTAATCCACTTAGTCCATACAATGTTTCTTTTTGACCTCCAAGAGCAACTCCCAATCTTGAAAGTTCTGCTAATCCTCTCGTTATTAATGCTGCAAATGTGTTGTCTCCTAAGCTAATTCCTGCTGCAACACCAGCACAAAATGCAATTATATTTTTTAATGCTCCGCCTAATTCTACACCTTTAACGTCCCTTGATGTATATATTCTCATTTTGCTCGACATAAATGTATCCTGAACAAGTTTTAAAACAAAGTCATATTTAGATGCTACAACTAATACAGTAGGCACTGCAACTGAAACTTCTTCTGCATGGCTTGGTCCAGACAATACCGCGATTTTAGCGTTTGGAATTTCTTCTTGTACTACTTCGTCTAATGTCAACATTGTACTTTTTTCGAAACCTTTTGAGCAAATTACAATTGGCTGGTCTTTTACAAACTCTTTATATTGCTTTACTGTATCCCTTGTAAATTTTGATGGTGTTACATGTATAATAAAATCTGAGCCTTCAATTGCTTCTTTAAATGATGTGGTTGCTTCAACTCCTTCTGGAATTTCTACATTTGGTAAAAATTTGCACTTTTTTTCATTATTTATTAAGTTTTTCTCTTCTTCCGAAAAAGACCACATCTTTATGTTGTTTCCTAACTTAGCTAAATGAATAGCCAATGCAACTCCCCAACTTCCACATCCTATAATAGCTATATTTTTCATATTCGTCCTCCGTGTTTCTATATTTTATTTTTTGAAACTCAATTTATTTTCAGTTCCATTTAAAATTCTTCTGATGTTGCTTCTATGATTAAATGCAACTATTAATGCTAAAATTATACTATAAACCAAATAGCTACTTCCTTCTGAAATTGTATAATTTGTATGAATAAACAGTGTCAATACTGGAAATAAAATTGCTGCTCCAACAGACCCCATTGATACTATTCTAGTTAATGCCATTAAAACTAATGCAAAAACTAAACAAATTAACCCTATCTTCCAATTAGTCATTAACAATACTCCTAAAGATGTAGCTACACCTTTTCCTCCTTTAAAACCAAAGAATACCGGATAAGTGTGTCCTACAACTACAAGTATTCCAGCCATTTGAACCAACAATGCTTTATCAGAATTTTTAGCTATTGCTCCTGCTACAATTGCAAAAATTATTGCTAAAACTCCTTTCAATGCATCACACAAAAGCGTTAATACTGCTGCCTTTTTTCCTACAGACCTTAACATGTTTGTCGCCCCTGCATTTCCGCTTCCTTTTTCTCTTACATCAAATCCTGCAACTCTTTTGCTTATTATTACTGAAAAACTAATACTTCCTATCAAGTATGCTACTATTCCAACTATTATATATACTGCCATTTTTATCTACTCCTCTCTTTTTTTTGCACCGTTGGGACCGGTTCTCATCCGTGCACTTTTTGCACCGTTGGGACCGGTTCTTATCGGTGCAGTTACTCTGCCTTCTCCCTGCAAATCACTCTTATAGGTGTTCCTTCAAGTCCAAACTCTTTTCTAATTTGATTTACCAAATATCTTTCATATGAAAAATGGAACAATTCTTTGCTGTTTACAAAAATAACAAATGTTGGTGGTTTTGTACTAACTTGTGTTCCATATAATATTTTCAAACGCCTTCCTTTATCTGATGGTGGCTGAACAATAGCAATTGCCTCATTTATTACTTGATTTAATACTGATGTAGAAACTCTCATTGCATTTTGTTCTGCAACATTATTAATCATATTAAATAGTTTGTCCACTCTTTGTCCTGTTTTGGCAGATATGAAGATTATTGGTGCATATGATAAATATGATAATTTATTGTAAATTTCTTTTTTATATTTTTCCAATGTTCCAGTTTCCTTTTCATACTCGTCCCACTTATTTACAGCAATTATTACACCTTTTCCTGCTTCATGCGCTTCCCCCGCAATTTTTGCATCTTGTTCTGTTACTCCCTCATTTGCATCAATCATCATCAAGCACACATCTGCTCTTTCTATTGCTAGCAATGTTCTCATAATGCTGAATTTTTCAATTGATTCCTTGACTTTACTTTTTCTCCTTATTCCTGCCGTATCTATTAGCACATATTTTCCATATTGATTTTCATATTCTGTATCAATTGCATCTCTTGTTGTTCCTGCGATTGAACTTACTATTGTACGATTTTGTCCTAATATTTTATTAATCAATGAAGATTTTCCTACATTTGGTTTTCCTATAACTGCTACTTTTATTCTGTCATCTTCATCTTCTCCTGCTTTTTTATCTGGTAAATTTTCAAATATTGCATCTAAAACATCACCAATTCCTAAAGCATTTGCAGCTGATATTGGATATGGTTCACCTAGCCCTAAATTATAAAATTCATAAATTTCATTTTTATCTCTACTCATGTTGTCAGCTTTGTTGCAAACTAATACTACTGGTTTTTTTGATTTTTTTACCATTAGCGCAATTTCTTGGTCAGTTGCTGTAACACCTTGTTTTACATCTGTCAAGAAAATTATTACATCTGCAATTTCTATTGCCATTTGTGCTTGTTCTCTCATTTGTGATATTATAATATCTTCTGATTCTGGCTCAATTCCTGCAGTATCTACTACTGTAAAATTTCTTCCTCTCCAATTTGTTTCTGCATATACTCTATCTCTTGTTACTCCTGGAGTATCTTCAACAATTGATATTCTACTCCCTACTATGTAATTAAAAAATGTAGATTTTCCTACATTTGGCTTTCCTATGATTGCTACTGTTGGTTTTCCCATTTTTGCCCCTGCCTTTCTCTTTTATGTAGATTTTTTCACTTATATTTTACTATTTTCGCCATAAAATATCAAGGCTTTTCCTTCTTTTTTCTTTCAAATTGAATTCATTTTGAAATTTTGATTAAATTTATCTTTTAAAATAATAATCCACAAGAATATACACACTAAAAATATTGCAATATTTTTGAAATAATATACTGCTATACTGCTTATAATTGTTAAAACTACTATTGTTATATATGAGATTTTGTTTATTATTTTTTCTGTTTTTAAATTTTTCATCCCTTTATGTAATATATTTTTTAATATTCTTCCTCCATCTAAAGGATATATCGGTAACAAATTGAAGATTAATATTAGAATATTTGAATATACAATTTCTTGTTTTAATATATTTGATATTTTAATAGTATCTATATATTGAAAAAGCATTGCTAATGTAAAACTAACAATTGGTCCTGCTATTGCAACTATTATTTCTTCTTTGCCTGCTTTTAGATTGTAAAATGAAGCTGAAAAACCACATGGCAAAATTTCTACTTTTTCTAATTTTATTTTTAGTAGCTTAGCCACACAAATATGTCCTAATTCGTGTAATAAACAAAAGAACATTATTATGAGATATATTTTTAGCTGACCTGTAAATACAAATATAATTGCAAAAAGAATGATTTTTAAATCTATTCTTAATTTCAAATTATCCTCTCCTTTTTTTACTGCACGTTTGGGACCGGTTCTCTGCCGTGCAGTTTTTGCACCGTTGAGAACCGGTCCCAAACGTGCAGTATATTATAATTCTAAAATTAACTCTGGATTAACATAGCGATTCTGATATCTTACTTCAAAATGCAAATGTGGACCAGTAACATTTCCTGTAGCTCCAACTTCTGCAATCTCTTGTCCCTGTTTTATAAAATCTCCTTCATTAACATATAAACTATTGCAATGAGCATAAACAACTACAACATCATTATCACTGGTCTGAATCTTTAAATGTTTTCCATAGTCCCCTGTGGATGATGCTAATATTACATTTCCATCTGTTGCCGAAAGAATCTTCGTTCCAGTTTTTGCAGCAATATCAGTTCCTGTGTGGTTTTTCGGAACTGTTTCAGTAGTCGGATTTCTAAAGCCAAAACTAGAACTAATTGTGCCACTTATTGGTTTTATAAAACTTATATTGCTTTTAATATAGTTGGCATCTTGTTCCATTTGTGACAATTCTACTTTATTATCTCCTGTTAACTCTTCTTCTGAACCTCCAATATTTTCACTATTATTATTACTTTCATCTACTATATTTTCTTCTACTTTTTCATTTGCTCCTTGACTATCTGTTGTCTCTGTTATTTCTTCATTTTGCTTTTGCGTTTCTTCTTGTGTTGCATTTTCCACATTGCTATTAATTCTATTATGTATATCTTGTATTTTACATGATATAGTTTGATAAATTTCAGCAAAATTAATATCTTGATTTATTATTTCTTTTGCTTTGTTAGTAAAATCTTTTGAAAAAACATAATCATTACTTACTACACTATAAAAAACCGCATAAATCATTAAACAAATAATTATTTGAGTAATCATCTTTTTTAAAAGTTTTATACTGTATCCAAATTTTCTTTCTTTGTTTCTTTCATACCCGCTTCTTAATATTGGATTTTCTTGTTCTCTCCTTTTATAATATATCTCTTCTGCTCTTCTAATTTTATCTTCAACTGACATTACTCTCTCCATATCTATTGTATTCCTCCTCTATAGTATATTTCTATTGTTTATAATTGTGCTTTAATCGCATAAAAACACTTTATCTAATGCATTAGTAATGTTTATGCATTTATAAAGTGTTTTATGTTATCAATATTAAATGAAATGGATTGATAGAATGATAAATAAAATTATCGTTGAAACTATACTATACAGTTTTAGCATTTTATGTTTAAAGATTATATTTGTAATATTTTGGTTAGTATAGTTCTTTTTTTCTTCTATTTTATTAATATAATCTGTTACAAGCATTTCCGCTTCTTTTAAAATATATTCTTTCGATTTAGTTTTTACTTCTTCTGTGTTAGTAGTTCTACTTTGATTTATCACTTCTTTTTGAGGAATTCTTTGATTTTCTTTAAATATTATTATAGCCTCTTCGACCATATTTGATGGAAGATTTTTAATGACAACCATATTTTTCATCTTACTTGATTCCATTATATCACTCCTTTGGAAAACTCTTCATTTTTATTTTTTCCAAACTAAAGTAACTTTATACAATAACTTCAATTTTAGCAGTATCTATTGTATAAGAAAATGTATATTTTGCATAAGTAATAGAATATGTATTAAACACTAGAACTAACATTAATATAGAGACTAAAATCATTGACTTTAAAATTTCTGGCTTATTTTTCATATTTTTTCTTGCTCCGCATTAATTTTAATTTGTAAATTTTCTATTATTGTTTCGCTCCTTTCTTTATCTTTATTATATTTTATCTTTAATGTATATTGATGTTCTATTTTCTGTTTTCCTTTTATTTCAATTTTTTCTGTAATGTATTCATTCATCGGAACTATTCCATTTGAATTGTATAGTTCCACCTCTATTATATCCTTGTTTTTTAAAATTACTTCTATTGTATATTCAAAACCAATGTCACTTATTTCTTGCTCTGAATAATTTACTACAGTAAATTTATATTCTCCTTCTGTATTTTCATTGTTGATTTGAACAATTTCGCCTTTTTGTATATTTAAAATTGGTTTTGCAATCTCTTGTTTACCATTCAAGACTTCTGTTTTTATATATTTAGCATATACTGTATTTGAAAGCATTAGTAATACTATAATTACCACTACTATATTTTTTATTATTTTTCTATTCACTTTGTGTTCCTTGTGCTATAATTTCAAATGTATATTCTAAATTATCTTTTGCATTTTTTAAATCTTTTGCATCGTTTTCCGCCTTCAATTCTGTTGTTCCTCCTGTTTGATATGGCCACTTCCAATCAATTTTTATTGTTTTAGTTTGTAGTCCTTTAGCTGGAAATGAACCTCTAATATCTCCTATATCTTTTAATGTGTTTGCTGTTCTACCATCATATGTAAATGTTAAATTATTGGGTTTGTTTTTTTCATTTGCAAAATTTAACACATAATCGACTCCTACTTCTGAACCTGTAGAATTAAGTTTAATCTCAAAACTTCCTGAAGTTCCTGGTGCAATTTTTCCATTTACTAAAGTAGCCTTATTCACTGTACTTCCTAAATTTATTGTTTTGGTAGTACTTCCGTTTTTATCTATTTCGAATACCCATTGTGCAATTTTTGCACTTCCTGTTCCTTTTTCTTGAGACATATATCTGGCATATGTGTATCCTCCTGCTCCTGTTAATAATAATCCTATTAATAATATGCTAACTACTAATATTATTCCTCTATTTTCTTTACTTGCTTTTTTTGTTCTCTCCATTTTTATTCCTTTCTACATTCCTGTAACTGGTAATTTTGGTATTTCTACTACTGGCTTTTCAACAACCGGTACTTCTGGTTTTTTAGGTTCTTCTTTTACAGTTACAATAATTTTTTCATTATTTATTTTTACTAATGCTTGTTCTTGCATTTTTAATTCTACTTTTTTCATTTCTGAATTTAATACATATCCCTCTGGTGCTTTTACTTCTTTTATATAATATATTCCTGGAAGCAACTGCTCTAAAGTGATTTTTCCTTTATCATCTGTTTGAGCTGTTTTTATAAGCTTTTTATCTTTATCAAAAATCTCAAACTTTGCATTTTTTAATGATTTTTTGGTATCTTTATCTTTCTTTTCTATTATTATTTTTGTATTGTTTTTTTCATACTTTTGAACTAGTTCACTATCAAAGTCTTCAATTGAAAATGCTGTTAATGCATAATCTTGCACATCTGAACTTGGTGCTTTTCCAAATAAAATTGGTTTAGATTCTATTGGCATCTGAACTTTTATTTTAAATTCTCCTGTTTCTTTTAGACTTTTTATTGGAATTAAAATTTTAAATTGTCTCTCTGAATTAAATTCACTTGTTTCTTGATTATTTAAATTTGTTATTTTTGTTCCTTCTGGTTGTGATTCTAAATTTATCATTAGTTTTGAAATGTTTTTGTCACATATAACTTCATATTGCTTAGAAACATACTGTGACATAGTTTTATCAACTTCCCATTTATCACTTGCTTTTATTTCTATATTAGGATTATCGAATGTTTCGTTTGAATTTCTGGCAGCGTCTAATATTCTTTTCATAGCTTCTATGGTTCTACTTCCTGATTCATTTATTGCTGAATATGAGGCTATGTTGGTATTATATATATAACAATATACTGATTGCTTAGTTGCTATGTATGCTTCTTCTTCACTTGCTACTCCTAGTTGTTCTAATGTTTTGTATGGGTATCCATTTATTATAACTCTCCACAATCCTAAATCTTGTAATTTTCCTTCTGATTTTACATTATATGATGGCACACTTCCAACTCCAGATACCTCTCTATTTAGGCAATATACTGGATATTCTTTGCCATTTTCTTGATATACTGCATGAGCTGTTTTTATTATTATTCCATCTTTTTTTATTATTCTGTTAAAATATCCTTTTGAATATATTGTTACTTCTTGACCATTATCTACAGCTTGTACTGTGTTTAATAATATTCCTAAATTTGCCAATATTATTAATATGACAACTATTGTTTTTTTTAAAATTTTTTTCAATATCTAACCTCCTCTTTTTCTACTGCTTGTATACATCTTCTGTATTCTGGTTGATTTTCTACACATGTTATTAAAGTAAGTCTATTGTCTTCTGTATCTTCTAAATATTCCCATTCTGTATCTTTAATTATTCTGCATTTTTCTACTTCATATATTTTTTCGAACTGATTATGTATATATTTTATTTCATCCCCTTTTTGCAAGAGTTTTAAATTTTGAAAATAGTTTACTTCATACCCTCTATTATGAGCGGCTAAGCCTATATTTCCTTCTTCTTTTTGGGTTTGTTCAAAATGTCCTACATATTGATTTAATGTTTCTTTAGTTGTTCCTTCGGCTATTGTTGCTTTTAACGAAATCTTTGGTATTTCTATTTCCCATCTTTCGGTTTTTTCTTCATTTTCTATTTTATTCTCAGTATTAAATTCTTGATTCATGATGTTCTGATTAAAATCTGTTATAATTTTATTTTGATTAATAAATATCTGAAATAAACAAAATATTATTACCATACAAATGTAAGCAATTTTACTTTTCAGCATGCATTCTTCTTATCACCTCATTTTATTCAATTGTTAGTTTTGTGCTCTTTTTCGAAAAAAAACTTTTGATTTAATTTTTTGAATTCAAATTATATAACTATGTTAACACCACTTTATCCATTTGTCAAGAAAAATCGTTCGACACTTTTCGACAGCTGTGTCGTAAATTATCGAAAATTAAATTTTGTAATTTATCTTGCGTATTTATACATTTAATGATATTATGTATCTAGTTCTATAAATAGAAAGGATTATACAAATGAAAGAAATAAAAGAAGTATTTGATTTTTATGACCAAACATATCTAAAATCTTATAATTTAGATAAAGCAATTCAATATCAATTAAATCTACTAGATTCTTTAGATCTGTATACAAGAAAACACTCAGAGAATGTAGCAACAATAACCTGTAACATCTGCAGAAAATTGCATCTTTCTAAAGGTTTTACTGAATACTGTACTATTTGTGCTTATTTACATGATATTGGAAAATTATTTATTCCATCATCTATTCTTCAAAAGCCATCTGCTCTAACGCCTGAAGAATATGATATTATGAAAAGACATACTACACTTGGATATAAATTATGTATAAAAGATACAAAACTTAGACCTTACTATGCTGGACCTTATTATCATCACGAAGCTCTTGATGGAACTGGTTATCCTCAAGGACTAGTAAAAAAAGATATTCCTTTTGAATCTCAAATTATTAGAGTTGCTGATGAGTATGATGCATTAGTTCATAAAAGGCAATATAAATCACATATTGGAATAACAGATTCTTTAAAAATTATTATTGCCAATACTAAGCCATCTCCAAATGCTCCAAAACACACTGGATATACATCTGCCGGCAAAAACAATAAGAAAATTGTAAAAACATTATTAAAAGTTGTAATAGATGATATTGAATATGAGATTTCAGCAACTATCGATTATGTCAAGGAATTGAAACAAGAACTAAATCGATATAAAAAAATTAAGGAATTAATTGATAAAATGAATAAATCTAAAAAAGAAAAAGATGTAACATATTATAAACAATATATAGATATCTTATTACAACCTGGTGAAACTATTGAAGAATTTGATAGTCTAGCACAAGAATTGCAAGAAGCTTATGATTTTAGGAAACAATCTTTACTTAACCTAGAACAAGAAATTAAGAACATAAAAAGACTCAAAGTATAAATAAAAGGCCTATAAATAATATTATTTATAGGTTTTATTTATTTATAAAATATTCTATTACTTTTTCGATAAAATTACTTTTTTCACTTTTTATAAATTTACTAGTTGTTTCTACATTATCTGATTTTTCTAAGTCTACTGGTGTTCCACTCTTTTTTTGCATTCCTAATTGTTCTGTAGCCTTTTGTTGAATACTATTCCAATCTAATGTACTTTCAACTTCTTTTATACTTTTTTCTACTTGACCATTTTCTTTTTCTATTGTAGCCAAATTATTTTCTAAACTTTTCTTTTGATTAAACATTTCCATTATAGAAATTTCTCTATAACTTACAGTAAGTAGCATTCCAAAAATTGCCAAAACTACTACTATTTGTAGGGCTCTGCTTTTTCCTTCTTGAATATTCTTACTTTTTGTTTTCTCTACATTGTTTTTGATATTCTTTTTTGGTTCTTCTATTTTTGTATTTTTGTTCGTAACATTTTTTTTCCTTACAACAGTGTAATCTGGTTCATATTTTCTTGGACTTGTTCCATATTGATATGAATTTCTTGGCATGCTTCTCACCTCCTTAGTAACTCTCTATGTTTTCTCAAAGATTCTTAATTTTGCACTTTTAGACCTTGAATTTATTTCTTGTTCTTCTTTTGTTGCTATTATTGGCTTTTTATTTATAATCTTGCCTTCTGATATTGCACCACATACGCAATATGGTAAATCTTTAGGGCATGTGCACTTGCCTTGTGCATCTATATAAGCATTTTTTACAGCTCTATCTTCTAATGAATGAAATGTTATTATACATAACCTTCCACCTGATTTTAAATGTTTTATACATTTTCTAATTGTTTCATATAGTGGCTTTATTTCATCATTTACTTCTATTCGTATTGCTTGAAATGTTCTTTTTGCAGGATGTCCATCTTTTTTTGCAAATGCAGGCATTGATTTCTCAATTATCTGCACTAATTCCTCTGTTGTCTCAATTTCTTTTGTTTTTCGATATATACAAACATTTTTCGCAATCTGCCTAGAAAATCGCTC
>CAKPLQ010000023.1 GCA_934167685.1 uncultured Clostridia bacterium
TTGGCACATAGTGGTAATATTACAGGTTGGAAAGATAAAGATTCAGAATATATAACTGAATATAATGGAAAATATTATGGCTACCACAAAGAAAATGGGGTAGTACATTATCATCAAGTGAAATGGGATAAAGAAAACAAAAAATGGGTAATTGTTACGCCTGCTGTATACTATGATGAAAATTTTAATAAAATAGAAAACGATTATAATGAAGACGCAAATAAAATTGAAGTAGAATTAGTAAAAACTGTAGATGGGGATACTGCCAAGTTCAAAATGGATGGGGAACAAGTAACAGTTAGATTTTTAGGAATAAACACAAAAGAAACTGTTCATCCAGAAATTGGAGAAGAAGAATGGGGAAAAGAGGCAAGTGATTTCACAAAAGAAAAACTTGAAAATGCTACAAAAGTTGAATTAGAGTTTGATAAAGTGGCTGATAAAAAAGATAAATATGATAGATATTTGGCATGGATATGGGTAGATGATGAGTTGTTACAGAATTTATTAGTGCAAAATGGATTGGCAGAAACTTATATGTTGCAGAATAACTATAAATATGCTGGAATGTTACAAGAAAGTGAAGAACTAACCAAAGAAAGCAAACTTGGAATTTGGAGTGAAGATACAAATAGTACACAAGATGACAAAAACCAGAAAATACAAGGCAATGATACAGAAGTAAATGCCCAAACAGATGACAACAATTTACTATATATAATTATTGGAGCAATAATATTAATTGCTATAAGCATATTTAATATAGCACATAATAAGAAAAAAGAAAAGTAGATAACTAAAAAAGTTCTAAAATTTTGAGGAGATAACTTGAAGTTTTAGAACTTTTTATATATAATAGCAACAATAATACAAATGTGATGCAAACATGTTATTGCTACATTTTTGGTGGAGGTTAAGCTTATGAAAAAGTCTAACGAAGAAAAAAGAGTTGTAATTTATTGTAGAGAAAGCAGAGATGACTATGGAGAAAACTATGAAAGAATAGAAACACAAAGAGATTTGCTTGTAAAATATTGCAAAGGACACGGATACACAAACATTGTCGATATTATAATGGATGATGACAAAAGTGGGACAGACTTTAGTAGATTTGATGATATAAGAAAAAGAGCAAAAAATAAAGATATAGATGTAATCGTTTTTAAGAATTCTGCAAGGCTTGGAAGGAATCAAAAAGAGGCATTAAGCCTTGTAGAATATTTAGAAGAACAAGGTGTAGAAATAATATTTGAAGATGAACAATATAATGAGGAAATGTTTGGACTATATGCATGGTTCAATGAGAGAAGGGCAAGAGATGATAGTAAAAATATAAGAAGAAATTTAAGACATAAAATAGAAGAAGGGGAGTTACTAGTGAAAGCAATTTATGGCTATGAAAAAGAGGGAAAACAATTAGTTATAAATCCAGAAACAGCACCTGTAGTTCAAGAAATTTTTGAGTTATATTCAAAATGCTGGGGATATAAAAAAATAGCAACATATTTAAATAAAAAGGGAGTGCCAACCCCATCACAATCAAGAGGATTTGCAAATGCAAAACAAACATCTAATTGGAAAGCACAACATATTGTAAGAATATTAGATGATAGAAGATATATTGGAGACTATGTTGGAGGAAAAACGGAGAAGGTAAGTTTCAAATCTAAAAAGACTATAATAAAAGCGCAAGAAGAATGGACAATACTTGAAAATCATCATGAACCTATAATTGAAAAAGCATTATTTGAAAAAGTTCAAAAGATTAGAAAGAAAAGAAAAAAAGAAAGTGATAAAATAAATAATGGTTTTAAATTTGTAGATACAGACAATAACTTATATTCAGGACTTTTATATTGCGGAAGATGTGGAACTCCAATGTATAAAAGAAAGGGGAATACTGGAACAAGAAAAAGACCAGATAGCTATTTATGCAAAAAGTATAGTAATGAAGGTGCAATAAAAGATATAAGACCAGATTATGGGTGTAAACCACACAGGATAAGAATAGAATATTTAGACAAAATTGTAAATGCATATATAGATAATTTAGTAAGTAATCCTGAATTTAAAAATTTTGTTATGGACAATGTAAAAGCAATTTCTACAAATAAAATAACCCTAGAAAAAGAGTTAAACAAATCTAAACGAACATTGGAAAAATTAGAAAAACAATTTAAACAAGTATATGAAGACAAGCTAAATGACTTAATACCAGAGTTTATATATAAAGATAAAAAACAAGAATTAGAAAAGAAGATACAATATGAAAAAGAAAAATTGCAAGAAGCGGAAGGTAAATTCAATACACTAAACAAATTAGAAGATAAAGAAGAATTAATATTTAAAGCGATAGAAGACATTAAGAAAAATGGATTAACCAAAGAAGAATTATCAAGACTATTTGATAAAATAGTAGTATTTGATAAACAAGAAATAACAGAAGATATCAAGCAAGAATATAATTTAAATGATGAAATGTATCAAGAACTCTATGAAAACGGAGGTTTAGCATTTCACTTAAAATTTATGTACCCACAAACTATCACAAACAGGAGGCTGTGAAATTGGTTCAAGACCAATAGATTTACATTTAAAAGGATTTGAGAAATTAGGTGTAAATATAAAAGAAGAATATGGCGAGATAATTTGTAATACTGAAAAAATACAGGGAGCGCAAATTCATCTAGATTTTCCAAGTGTAGGAGCAACAGAGAATATTATATTAGCAGCATGTTTGGCTGAAGGAACTACTGTATTAACAAATGCTGCCAAAGAGCCAGAAATAGAAGATTTAGTAAAATTTTTAAATAAAGCAGGAGCAAAGATTAAAGGCGAAGGAACGGACAGAGTAGAAATAACAGGAGTAAAGAGACTATCAGAAATAAGTTATAATATTATGCCAGATAGAATAGAAGCAGGAACATATTTAGTAGCTGGGGCAATTACTGGAGGAAATGTGAAGATAACAAGTGCAAATCCAATACATATTGAACCAATTTTAGATAAATTAGAAGAAGCAAATTGTTCACTTGAGATTGGAAAAAATTATGTGCAAATAAAAGCTCCGAAAAGAATAAAAGCCGTGGATATAAAAACAATGCCATATCCAGGGTTCCCAACAGATATGCAATCAATATTTGGGGCGTTACTATCAACGGCAAAGGGAACATCTATAATAACTGAAAATATTTTTGAGAATAGATATAAATATATTCAAGAATTGAATAGAATGGGAACTAAAATAAATGTGGAAGGTAGAACTGCTATAATAAAAGGAACTAAAAGGATACAGGGGACAAATGTTGTTGCATCAGACTTAAGAGGTGGAGCGGCTCTTATTATGGAAGCTCTTGTCGCAAGAGGTGTTACACAAATTGAAAATGTGCATTATATATTAAGAGGATATGAAAATATAGAGGGAAAATTAAAAGAATTAGGAGCAAAAATTTTTTTTGAAAAATAAATTAGGGGGCAATAGCCCTTTTTTTTGCAAATGCTTGATTTTACAAGTGAAATGCAGTATAATTTATAGGAAACTTTAAGAGAGAGGATAGAGTGAAATGAGAGCAATAGAAATAAGAAATAAATATTTAGATTTTTTTAAAAAACATGGACATACAGTAATACCATCAGCACCACTAATACCAGAAAATGACCCATCAGTATTATTTACAACTGCTGGAATGCAACCATTGGTACCATATTTATTGGGGGAGAAACATCCAGCTGGAACAAGATTAACAGATTATCAAAAATGTGTAAGAACAAATGATATAGATGAGGTTGGAGACAATCGTCATTTGACATATTTTGAAATGTTAGGAAATTGGTCATTAGGGGATTATTTTAAAGAAGAATCAATAGCAATGAGCTATGAATTCTTAACAAAAGAATTAGGAATACCTGCAGAAAAAATTTCAGTAACATGTTTTGCAGGAGATGAAGATTGTGCAAGAGATGAAGTAACAGCAGAATGTTGGAAGAAGGCAGGAATTCCAGAAGAAAGAATATACTATTTTGGAAAAGATGATAACTGGTGGATAGCAGGAGAAGAGGGACCATGTGGACCTGATACAGAAATGTTCTATGATACAGGAAAAACAAAATGTTCAGAAGAATGTAATCCAGCATGTGGCTGTGGTAAATATGTGGAGATTTGGAATAATGTATTTATGGAATTCTATAAAGACCATAATGGAAAATATTCTAAATTAAAGCAACACAATGTTGATACAGGACTTGGACTTGAAAGAATGACAATGTTGTTAGAAGGAAAAGAAACACCATTTGAAACTGAATTATTTGCACCAATAATGGACAAACTAGTAGAGTTACAGAAAGTAGATAATATAGCAAGCAGAAGAATAGTTGCAGAACATTTACGTTCAAGCATGATGATAACATGTGATGGAGGAAGGCCAAGCAATGTAGATAGAGGATATATATTAAGAAGATTAATTCGTAGAATGGTTAGACATATGAACAAATTACAAATATCTTTAGATGAATTATCAACATTAATAGATATAAATGTGGAAAACCTAAAAGAATTATATCCTGCACTTGAAAAAAATAAAGATGTAATAAAATTAGTTATTTTAGAAGAAAAAGACAAGTTCGTAAAAACACTTGAAAAAGGTGAGAAAGAATTTGCAAAAGAAATAGAAATTATAAAACAACAAGGAAAAGATATTGTACCAGGAAAGATGGTATTTAGATTATATGATACTTATGGATTTCCACCAGAAGAAACAGAAGAATTGGCGAAAGAAAATGGAATGAAAATTGATAAAGAAGAATTTGAAAAATTATTTAAAGAACATCAAGAGAAATCAAGAGCTGGAGCAGAGCAAAAATTCAAAGGGGGATTGGCATCAACAGGAGAAATGGAAACAAAATATCATACTGCAACACATCTTTTAAATGCAGCATTAAAACAAGTACTTGGTTCACATGTTCATCAAAGAGGAAGTAATATAACAGCAGAAAGAATGAGATTTGACTTTTCTCATCCAGCAAAAATGACAGATGAAGAGAAAAAAGCAACAGAGGATTTAGTAAATGAATGGATTAAAGAAGCAATTCCGGTAGAGCATTTAGAAATGAAAAAAGATGAAGCAATAAGACTTGGAGCAGAAGCAATGTTTATTGAAAAATATGGAGATATAGTTTCTGTTTATAAAATAGGAGATAAATCTATAGAATTGTGTGGAGGACCTCACGTACAAAATACTTCAGAACTAGGTCATTTTAAAATTAAAAAAGAAGAATCAAGTTCATCAGGAGTTAGAAGAATTAAAGCCATATTAGAATAATAAAGTAAATGGTTGAAAAAGAGGAAGGAATGTGTTAACTATGGATGAAAATTGCCTATTTTGTAGAATAATAAAAGGGGAAATACCATCAAGAAAGGTATATGAAGATGAAGAAATTTTAGCATTTAAGGATATCAATCCAGCTGCACCAATACATGTATTAGTAATCCCTAAAAAACATATAGCATCATTAGCTGATATGAAAGATGGAGAAGAAAAGATAATTAGTAAAATTTATAAAGTAATAAACGAAATTGCTGAGAAACAAGGATTTAAAGAAAATGGATATAGAGTTATAGTGAATTGCGGAAAGGATGGAGGACAAGAAGTAGGACATTTGCATTTCCATTTATTAGCAGGAAAACAATTAGGGGAAAAAATAGTTTAAAATGCTACCATTTTTTATAATTATATGCTATAATAGATTTATAAGGAAAAATTGAAAATTAAATACAATTCAAATTTAGTTCTTTTCCAATTATAGATAAAGTGGAGGTATTTGTATATGGGTAAAAAATATAGTAATTTTTTAACAGTGCTTTTAGTTATAATTATTATAGCTATAGTAGGTGTAATAGGTTTTATGGGATATAAGTATTATAAGACATATATTGATAAAAACAGTGCAGAAGACTTTGTAGATACATTTGGAGATAGCAATACTGATGGGAAAAAGGATAATAATAATACAGATGATATTCAATTTGATGGTGTAGACCAAGGAGATAATGGAGATACAGGAAATTCAACAAATGGAAAGAAAAAAAAATATAATGGATTTGATGTAGCAGGAACAATAGAAATACCTGCAACAAACTTGAAATGCCCTATTTTAGAACAATATGAATATTCACCAAAAGCATTAGAAACTTCAGTTGTTGTATTATATGGTGTAGGTTTAAATCAAGCAGGAAATACCACAATTGCAGGACATAATTATAGAAATGGGTTATTTTTCTCAAATAACAAAAAGTTAAATGTTGGAGATAAAATATATATTACAGATTCTACAGGCAAGAGAATGGCATATACAATTTATAATAAATATGAAGCAGCTGAAAATGAGGCTGATTACATAACAAGAGATACACAAGGAGCAACTGAAATATCATTAACAACATGTACAGATGATAGTAAAGCAAGAATAATAATATTAGCTAGAGCAGATGCATAAAAATCGAAGAGGACATGTTAAAATACATGTCCTCTTTTTTTAGAGAAAAGAAAGGATTGCAATAGAAAAATGGATAAAAAACAAGCAGAAAAAAGGATAAAAGAATTAAGAAAAACAGTGGAATACCATGCAAAAAAATACTATGATGATGATAAGCCCGAAATATCAGATTTTGAATATGATATGATGATGTTAGAATTAAGAACATTAGAAAGTCAATATCCAGAATTAATTACTAAAAACTCTTTAACTCAAAAAGTTGGAGGAACAGTAAAGGAAGGTTTTAAAAAAGTAGAACATGAAGAACCATTACAGAGTTTGCAAGATGTTTTTAATTTTGAAGAGATAGAGGCTTTTGATGAAAGAGTAAAAAAACAAGCTCAAGAAAATGGTATAGAAAATCCTAAATATGTAGTAGAAACTAAAATAGATGGTTTATCTGCAGCATTAGAATATGTTGAAGGTAAGTTTGTTAGAGGTGCCACAAGAGGAAATGGTTTAGTAGGAGAAGATGTAACAGAAAATTTAAAAACAATAAAAACTATTCCACAAGAATTGCCAGAAAAAATAAATATTACAGTTAGAGGAGAAGTATTTATTTCTAAAAATGATTTTGAAAAAATGAACCAAGAACGAGAAGAAAATGAAGAGGAATTGTTTGCAAATGCTCGAAATGCAGCTGCTGGTTCATTAAGACAGTTAGACAGTAATATTACCAAAAAAAGGCCTTTAGATATTTATATATTTAATGTTCAAAAAATAGAAGGAAAAGAATTTAATTCTCATTTTGAAGAATTAGAATTTCTTAATAAGTTAGGGTTTAATGTTAATCCTGTAAGAATTTATTGTGATAATATAAAAGAAGTAATAAAAGCAATAAATAAAATTGGTGATGATAGAGAGAGTTTAACATTTGGGATTGATGGAGCCGTTGTAAAAGTAGATAATTTAAAATTAAGAGAAATAATGGGAACTACAAGCAAAGTTCCTAAATGGGCAATTGCGTATAAATATCCACCAGAGCAAAAAGAAACTATTTTAAAAGATATAGTTTGCCAAGTTGGTAGAACTGGTGTAATGACGCCAATGGCTATACTAGAGCCAGTTAAAGTTGCAGGTTCTACAATTTCTAAAACTACACTTCATAATGAAGATTTTATAAAAGAAAAAGGATTAAAAATAGGAGATAAAGTAATAATTCAAAAGGCTGGAGATGTAATCCCTGAAATTGTTGAAGCTGTTGTTTCGAAAAGAACTGGAGAAGAAAAGGATTTCGAAATGCCAAAAGTATGTCCTGTATGTGGTGCAGAAGCGGTTAGAGAAGAAGGCGAAGCTGCTATTAGATGCACAGGGATAGAATGTCCCGCAAAATTATATAGAAATTTAGTGCATTTTGCATCAAGAGAAGCAATGAATATTGATGGGCTTGGAGAAAATATAATAGGTGTTTTATTGGATAAGAAAATGATTTCTAACATTGCAGATATATATGATTTAAAATTTGAAGATATAGCATCATTAAAGAAAAATGGAAAAAAGTTTGCTCAAAATTTAGTTAATAGTATAAATGCAAGTAAAGAAAATGATTTATATAGACTAATTACAGCTTTAGGTATTAGACATGTTGGAGTAAAGGCAGCAAAAATTTTAGCTAAGAGATATGAAAATATGGATAATTTAGCAGAAGCTACTGTAGAAAGTTTGAGTATGGTAGAGGAAATTGGTCCAATTGTGGCGAATAGTATAAGAGAGTTTTTTGAACAAGACCAAACTAAAGACTTACTAAAAAGATTAAAAGATGCAGGGGTTAATATGCAAAGGCAAAAGGAAGAGGATGAAGATGATAGATTTGCAGGAAAGACTTTTGTATTAACAGGAACTTTAGATAAATATTCGAGAGAAGAAGCATCTAATCTAATAGAAAAATTTGGTGGTAAGACCTCAAGTTCTGTTTCTAAAAAGACGAGCTATTTATTAGCTGGAGAAGATGCAGGTAGTAAACTTACTAAAGCTCAAAGCTTAGGAGTACAAATTATTAGTGAGTCTGAATTTGATGATATGTGCAAATAATATGATTATTGGAAGGAATGAAAATAAAGATGGAAAATTATACTTTTGAAGATATGTGGTTAGACTTAAAAAATGGATATCAAATTTATTACACATATGTACGAAATAGATATGTTTTGTTTAAAACAGCTAAAAATTGTTATACTCAAAAGTTAATAACAGATAATCCCAAAAATCCTCAGCCTAGAATGACTATGCTTACTCTAAAAAGAGTTAAAGAAATTTTTCCTCATATGGAGGATATAGAGTACAAAGTTACGGGAGGAATTGAGTAATGGAATTAATAGATGGAAAAAAACTAGCAGGTGAAATTAGAGCAGATTTGAAAATAAAATGTGATGAACTAAAACGAAAAGGAATAAAACCAAAATTTGCAGTAATAATGGTAGGAAATAATAAAGCATCTCAAATATATGTAAGAAATAAAAGCAGAGTAGCAGAACAAGTGGGGATAGAATTTGTAGAGTATTTATTAGATGGAAATATAAAACAACAAGAATTAATAGAACAAATTAATTCATTAAATGGAGATAAATCAATACATGGTATATTGTTACAAAGTCCTATTCCTGAACACTTAGACATAAATGAGGCATTTAGAACAATAGCACCAGAAAAAGATGTAGATGGATTTAATCCTATAAATGTTGGAAAATTATGTTTAAACCAGGATACATTTGTATCATGTACTCCATATGGAATTATGAAGATGTTTGATGCATATAATATTGATTTAACAGGAAAAAATGTGGTAATTTTAGGAAGAAGCAATATTGTCGGTAAACCATTAATTCAATGTTGTTTAAATAAAAATGCAACAGTAACAGTTTGCCATTCAAAAACAAGTGATATAAAAAAGTATACTAAAGAAGCTGATGTAGTTATAGTTGCAATTGGAAAATCAAAATTTCTAACAGTAGATATGATAAAAGACGGAGCAGTTATAATTGATGTTGGAATAAATAGAAATGATGATGGTAAAATAATAGGAGATGTTGATTTTGAAAATGTTAGTAAAAAAGCTAGTTATATAACACCAGTTCCGGGGGGAGTTGGACCTATGACAATAGCAATGCTAATGAATAATGTGATAAAAGCTGCTAATGAGAGTGGTGGAAATAAATAGGTTTAGGGGCATATGTAGATAAATAATATCTATATATGTCTTTTATTGTTTTTAGAAAGGAATGAATATAATGCAAATAGAGGAAATATTAATAGATTCAAAAGAATATCCAGAAAAATTAAAAAATATATATGACTCGCCTAAAAAGTTATATGTGATAGGAAATAAGAATTTATTGTATAAAAAAGGGATTGCTATAGTGGGAACAAGGGATGCTACAGCATATGGAAAAAAGGTGGCATATGATTTTGCAAAAGAATTAAGTGAAAATGATATTGTTGTAATTAGTGGGTTAGCATTAGGAATTGATACATATGCTCATATTGGCGCATTAAAAGGAGGAACAATTGCAGTATTAGGAAGCGGAATTGATCAGATTTATCCAAAAGAAAATGTCGAATTAGCTAGAGAAATCCTAAAAAATAATAGTTGTATAATATCTGAATATCCATTAGGAAGCAAACCAGAAAGATTACATTTTCCGCAAAGAAATAGGATTATAAGTGGTTTAGGAGAAGGAGTATTAGTTGTTGAAGCAAACAAAAAGAGTGGAGCTCTGATAACGGCAGAATTTGCTTTAGAACAAGGAAAAGAAGTTTTTGTAGTTCCAGGTGATATAAGGAAACCGCAAAGTGAAGGAACTAATAAGTTAATACAAGATGGAGCTATGCTTGTAACAGTAGGAAAAGAAATATTAGAAAATATTTAGGAATCTGTCTTGAAAATAAATAAAAAAATGTGTATACTAAAAAATAAGAAATACAGAAGAGGGGGAGAAATAATGGAGAATAGAGGAATAGAAAGTTTAAAAAAGTTAATAAATAGAATTGAGATTACAGATGAAAACAAAGAAGAGATTGAACAAATAAATCGTTATATAAATGAAAAAAATTATAAGAGAGCAATAGAAGTATTAGAACAATTAAAAAATAGAGGTAATATAAAATTACTTAGTTTATCTTCTCAACGAAATGAGCCAATAAATGAAGATGAAGAAAGAATATTTAATGAAGAGTTTATACCAGAAGAAATTGAAGAAGAAGAGCAAGAAGAAAAAAATGAAATATATCCCAAAGAATTATTAAATAGAGAATTAGAAGAAAAATATATTGGATTATTGTTAGAAAATCCAAAAGCAATATCAATGTATTATATTCTTCATGAAGACTGTTATTTTGAAAGTGATAATTTGCTAAATTTATATAAAAGTATATTATTTACAGAAGGACAAGCCTATGCACCACAAATTGCCAAAAATGAATTTAATTTTGCAAAAGAAGATGCTGAAACATATAAACAAAAAATAGAACTAAAAGAAAAAATTAGACAAGGAAATTATGATTTTGAAAATACATATGTAGAGTTAAGAAAATTATTTGAAATAAGAAAGAATTATTTATCAAGTCCTATAAAAGAGACACAAAGAGAGATTATTGATATACTGAAATATGAATTATATAATCAAATGACAATTGAAGAAGTTAAAGATGCAATAGTACAAATAACAACAACAGAAAAATTTAAAAGAGCAGTGTTGAGTAATAATATTACGAGTTTTTTATTATCTGGTGATAATAGTTTAACAAGTGGTTTAGAATTACCTTTTCCAATTTTAAGTGATGTTTTTAAAGGAATAAGAAAAGGAGAAACAATGGCATATGCTATGCCATCAAATGCAGGAAAAAGTAGGTTTACAATAAATTTAGCAGCGTATATAGCATTTATTCATAATAAGAAAGTGTTAATAATTTCAAATGAAATGTCAGAAGAAAAAATGAAATTGTGTTTAATAACAACTGTTTTAAATAATAAGGAAATACAAAAATTGCACAGTCAGAATATGAGAAAAACAGAAGGAGAGCTTTTGGAATTTAAGTTTAGACCTGACCAGGGAATTGATGTATTAACAGATGATGAGGGCTTTGTTGTTAGAAATCAAAATGAGTCACAAGAAGCATTTGCTAAAAGACTTATGCAAATCTCTGATGAGTTTAGAAAAACAATTAATGTTACTAATTGGATTGATAAACAAATAAAAAATTCTATATATTTTGTAAATATAACAAATCATACAAATGAAGAATTGGAAAAAGTTATTTTGAATTATTATTATAAAGAAAAGATTGAGTATATGTTTTATGATACTTTAAAAACAGATACAGAAAATATTGGTAATGGTGAGGAATTGAAAAAAACTGCAACTATACTTTCTAATTTAGCTCAAAACTTAAATATCTTTATTGCATCATCTTTACAGTTAACCGAAAGCAGTACATTACCAATAAATTTAAATATTAATGATTTAGCTGTAAGTAGAACTGTAAAAGAGGTTTTAGATACTTTATGCTTAATAAAACAAATACATAATGAAGATTTAGGTAAATATGAATATTCTTTAGAAGAAGTTGATACAGAGTTTTTGGATTTGAAAAAATATAAAGACCCAGATGTAAGATATTATGCATGTGTTGTTGATAAAAATAGGGCAGGAGCTAAGCCTAAGGTATTATTTAGATTAAACTTAGCTTATAATATGTGGGAAGAACTAGGATATTTAAGATTAAAATCAATAAAAGAAAATAATTAAAAGGTTTTAGAAGAGCCTTTTAATTATTTTATAATATAGTTATAGCACAACTATAACTGATTAAATAAAACAAAACTATATAGAATATATAAAAAAACACATAAAATGTATTGACGAATATAAAAAATGATGATAATATTTAGATGAAATATATTTCAAATTGAAGGAAGAGGTTATATGAATAAACAATTTAAAAGTAAATCAGAATTATTTTATTATTTAATGCATGGTTATATGTATATGTTAGAGGATGTTCCAACGAAAAAAGGAATTCAAAAGAGACTTAAGGACAACGAATTAGAACAGAGCTTAAAGAGTCAAATAAGTGAACAGTTAAAAATCGATGGTTTGGGAGTGGAATTGAAGCTTGGTCCAGCTTATAATCGTACGGAAAATCCCTGGATTCAGCTATATACATCAGAAAATAAAAGTGGAACTAAGGGTAGATATGTTGGAATCTCATTTGAAAGAGATAAAAATGAAGTAGAGCTATGGATTGGATTTGGAAGAACTGCAAAAAAACAAGCTGAAATATTAGAATTGGCTAAAGATTATCGAATTAAATATTCTTTTATAGAATCAGAATTGAAAAATAATTTTAAATATAATGAAAATTGTTATGATGCTATTATTATAGAAAAGAAAATTAATATTAAAGATTTTAAAGATAGTGAATTTGAAGAAGACTTAATATATATAACAAATTTATATAAAGAGTATGAGTCAAGATATGGAAATGCTGTATTTAACAATCTTAGTACTAATGAAATAACTTATGAGGAAATAAATGAAAGAATGTTACAGTTAATTGAAGAAGTTGGAGAATTATCTAAAGCAATTAGAGAATTAGGAAAAAAATAATTTTAAAATATTGACAATAAATATCAAAAGAGTTATACTCTTCCTGGAACAAAAAGAAAAAGTTCTAAATAAGTAGCGTTATTTAGAACTTAGATAAATACTTTGTAAGCATTTATGTTACAAACTTATTATAACACGAAATATAGAAAAATGCAAAGTATTTACATTAAATTCTTTTTGGAACTTTAAACGAAAGGAGGAAAAGTTACCAAATGGCTAAATATATAGTAAACAAAAGAGCTCAAAATAAAAATGGTTGTCATAAAATACATATTAATACTTGTAAAAGATGTCCACAAGAAGATAATCAAATAGATTTGGGAAAATGTATGTGTCCAATTGAAGCCAAAAGCAGAGCTAAAGAATACTTTAAAGTGGTAAATGGTTGTAAATACTGTTGCAATGAAATTTTCTTTAAGAAAAATCAAGAATAAAAGAAAGAAGGAATATATGAAGTTAGAGGAAATGGCTCAAGTAATGATTGGCGTTTTAACCAAGAGAGAAAAAGACAATAATGGAGAAAATAGTTATGAGCTATTTTCTCTAAAGAATTACGAGGAAAAAAATACATATGAAGAATTAAAAACAAATAAAAACTTAAGTGATAAATTAGCACAAAATGGGGATTTATTATTTCGTTTATTGGCGCCAAATAAAATTATTTATGTAGATGAAAATATAGAAGGAAAACTTATTCCGTCGCAATTCTGTATAATAAGAACAGATAGGAAAAAAATTAGTCCAATAGTATTAAAATGGTATTTAGAATCTGATAAAAATCAATCAGTTATGGAATCATTAATAACAGGCTCTATAATAAAATCAATGACAGTAACTGAATTAAAAAAAATAGAAATACCTAATATTGCAATTGAAAATCAATTAGAAATGGAAAAATTAATTAACTTATGGGAAAGAGAAAGGATAGTTTTTGATAACATTTTAAAAAAGAAAGAAAAGATATATAATTGGTATTTAGAACAAATGGTAAATAAAGGAGTAATTGCAAATGAATCAAAAACAGGTGAATAAGAAATTAAAAGAGATTGCTATGCAATTAAAGTTAATAGATACTATAGGATTAAATTATGTGGAATATTTGTCAGCTTTTATATATGCAATATATGAAATTGAAAGTGAACCAAATAATTTTTTTGTTATTGATGAATTAATTTATACTGTGCAAAGTATAGATGAACAATTATATAAAATTAGAAAAAAAGAAAAATCAGAAAAACTATTTATAAATATTAAATTTAGAGAAGTAATAAAAGAGGAAAGTTATCCCATATTTAAAAATTGTGTTTTGGAAATGAAAGAACTAATAGAAAATACAAGAGAATATCAAAAAACGTTATTGGCTGAAGCATTTGAAAATATAATTTCTGAAGCTGATAAAAATAATGAAATATCATTTCAAAATACTGAATATTATACTCCAAAAGAAATAGTAAAAACAATGGTTAAACTATTTCCCGTAGAAAACAGGACTTCGATATATAACCCAGCTTGTGGAACAGGAAATTTTCTTGTAGAAAGTGCGAGGTCGGGAAGTATATATGCATTTGGAGATGAAAGTAATATAAGCAATTATAATATTTGCATGACGAATCTGTGGTTGCATAATATAGAAAATAAAAAGATTGATGAAATAAGAATTGACCAAATGCCTAGAGTGGATTATGCAATTTCAAATCCACCATTTACTATAAATAATATGTCAAAAGATGATGAAAGATTTGAGAAAATATTTTATAGATATGGGGTTTTTGAAAATGCAAGTAGTTATTCTAAATTTATAGTAAAAATGTTAGAAAGTGTAAATACAAACGGAAAAGTATCTGTTATAGTACCACATGGATTTTTATTTAAAAAAACAAGAAGCGAGTATAATTTAAGACTTAATTTAATTCAAAATAGTTATATAGATGCAATAATAGCCTTGCCAGAAAAGTTGTTTAATGGAACAAAGATTCCGGTTGTAATTTTAGTTTTGCAAAAAAAATATAAAAGAGATGATATTTTATATATAGACGCAAGTAAGGAATACGTAAAAGAAAGAAAAAGAAATATTTTATCAGAAGAAAATCAAGCAAAAATTATAGAGACATATAAAAATAGAATTGAAAAGCCTAATTATTCTATAAAAGTTGATGTAAAAACTATTATAAAGAATGATTATGATTTAAATATAAAGAAATATATAAAAATAAAAAAAGAGGAAAATCATATTGATATTAAAACTGAAAATAGAGAGCTAGAAAATCTTGAAACAGAATTATTATCGATAAACACAGAAATAAAAGAAATTTTAGAAAAATATATTTAATTAGGGGGCGTTTATATGAAAAGGATTGAAACAAATAATATTTTATTAAGGAAATTTGAAATTGAAGATGCAAAAGAGGCTTTTGATAATTGGGCTGGAATTAAGAAGATTGCGGATTTATCAGACTTTAGAGTACATGCTAGTGTGGATGAAACTAAGCAAATGATAGAAATTGGTTTAGGTGATGGCGAAGGTGAAAGATATACATTAGCAATTATATTTAAAGAGACTGAAGAAGTGGCTGGATTTATACGTATATACGATATGTCTACTAAAAATAAAACTTGTAAATTAGGATTTGTTGTAGGAAAAAAATGGTTAAATGCAGGGAAAGAAAAATTGTATGCTGAGGCAATAAATAATATATCTTCTTATTTATTAGATAATGGATTTGATGTTATTTCTTGCGAATGTTCTGATGGGTCTGAATTTTATAAAATAAAAGTGAAGATTCTAGAAGATACAGATTTTGAAAAAGAAGCTGTTTTACATCAGAGAATAATTGACGAGGTTACAGGAGAAGAACATAATAAAATAATTTATTCTCTTTTTAGAGATAATAATTTATACTAAAGTACTAATACAACCCTTATGTGAATACAATTAAACAAAAGTATTCATATGGGGGTTTCATGATGAAAAAAATAAATTTACACAATTACAATTCGTCAATATTTGCTCATAAAACAATAGAGGAAAGAGCTGTTAATTTGGCGCATTATATTATAGATTCAAAAGATACGGTGAGAGGTGCAGCTAAAAAATTTGGAATTAGTAAAAGTACAGTACACAAAGATGTAACATTCCAGAACGGTAATAATAAAATATGTAGGGGTCGCAGCCCTCGGCGACCTGATTCCAGAAATCATTGAAATTAGAGGAGTTTTCTTAAGTACAAAAAATCCTGTTGTTAAATTAGGATTATTAATTAAATAAGTAAATAAAATGTAAGTCTTAAAAATAAAATTTTAAGGCTTATTTTTTTACCCTAAAATTATACCAAATTGTATTTTAAATGCCACAGAATCGAACGTGGTGTGAATAAAAACTAAACGAAAGGAGGGTATGATATGCAAAAATTAAAAGGTTTATGGATACCTGCAAAAATTTTACTAAATGAAGATTTATCAGATAAAGAAAAAATAATATTATCGATGATTTTATATTTAAGTGAGGAAAGAAAAAGTTGTTTTGCAAGTAATAAGTATATTGCAAATATTGTTAATGTTACTCATGAGAGAGTATCTAAAATTATAAGTGCATTAAAAGATAAAGGATATGTAAGTGTTAAATTAAAATATAAAACAGATAGTAAAGAAATAGAAGAAAGACAGATTACAACTATAGTCGAAAATATCAATAGGTATAGTCAAGATGTTCAAGAGGGTATTGAAACAAATAACTATTCAGATAGTCAAAAACAACCATACCCTATGCTTGAAAAGGACAAAGATATAATAAATAATATAAAAAATAAAAATAATTATAATAATGGCACACAGAATTTTAAGAAAATAAAAGCTAATTTTGAAGAAAGGGCATACGAAGGATTTAACTTTGATACATTATACGTAAATTACAGTATGATGAAAGGAACATCATAGGAAATTACTATATATAAATAATAAAAAGTGGAGATTTAAGTAAAACCTCTGCTTTTATTATTTTGGCGTGGAAGTTTGAAACCGAGCAAGGTTTCATAAAGTCAAGAAAAAATTTTAAAAATGTTTTTCTTGGCTTTTTCTTTTACCTAAATTGCAAAATACGAATTTAGGTAAAACCAAAAAAATTGCGAGCAAGCAAATTTTTAGGCAATGGGGTGTGGGGAAATGTAATTTCCCTGCCATACGGTCAAACTTGTTTGACTAGTATGTTAGACATACAAAGTATATCTTGAGCAAAGAAGGAGGTAAAAGAAGATATGAGTTATGCAATAATAAGAAATGAAAAATTAACAAGAGCTGAATCATACGGAGCATATGTTCACAATGATAGAAAAGCAAAAAATCATTCAAATAAGGATATTGATTCAACAAGGACACATTTGAATTTTTATTGTAAGGAAAATGAAACAACATACATTAGAGAATTTGATAGAATGAAAAAGGAATATGATTTACAAGGCAATTTAAGAAAAAATAGTATTATAATGTGCCAAATGATGATTACATCAGATAACGAGTTTTTTAAGAAAATAGGTTTAGAAGAAACAAAAAGATATTTTATAGAAAGTTATAAGTTTGTATGTAATTATAAAAATCTAGGGGAAAGAAATATAATATCTGCAGCAGTACATTTAGATGAAACAACACCACATATGCACTTGATATTTATACCAGTAATTCATACAAAAGATGAACAAGGTAATGCAATAGATAAAATATGTGCAAGAGATTTTTGGAGAGGTAGAGATAGTTATAGAAAATTACAAAATGACTTTCATAAATATGTAACATCAAAAGGTTTTGATTTAGAAAGAGGTTTACCAGTAGAAGAAACAGGAGTAAAACATTATAAAATAGAAGATTTAAAGAAAATAACAAACTTTGAAAATACTAAAAAAGTATTAAGAAATATTAATTTAGAATTGCCAGATGTTCCAGAACTAGCAGATATAAGTAAATTTTCAATAAAGAGAGATGAAAAGATTTTAGAAGAAATTATAAAACCAAAAGATGATATTATTAAAGAATTATACAACGATAATTTGACTTTGCATAGAGAATTATCAAAACAATCAAGAGTTATAAAAGAAGCAGAAAAATATCAAAAAGAAAGAGATGAAATAATTGCTGATAATAAGGAATTAAATAATAGAGTTAAGGAATTAGAAAACGAGTATAAAGGAAAAAGTATTACTCTTGACTTGAAATTTGATAATAGAAAAATAGAACTTGAAAAAGAATTTCAAGAAAAAACTTATGACGTGGAATATGAGTACAAAAATAAAGTTCGCAAATTAGAAAAGGAAAATAGCTAATTACACAGAATAATAGATAAATTTTATGAAACTATTGATAAATTCATACATTGGATTTGCGAAAAATTTGATATGGGTGCAGAAGATAATTTAATTAGAGATTTTCAAAAAGAAACTAATACTTTTTTAGACCCAGAAAAACAAATTAAAAAAGAAGAAAGAGAAATGGAATGGGATTTAGAAAGGTAATAAAAACAAAAGGAAATAAACTTTTAAAATTTATCTCCTTTTATACATATCTACTCTAACAGGCAGTTTTTGAGCAAGTTTAGCAGTTTTTTCATTGAATCTCTGAGGGGTACATTCCCCGACGCTTGCGTCGTGACAAACTAGCGAAGCTGGAGAGAATACCCCGCCGCTTGCGACGGGGAAGTTTATTAATAATTCTGGTTTTATATTAAATGATTTTGCTATAAAATCTATATTTTTACAAGTTAAATTAGCATTTCCAGTTTCAATAACACTAATATAAGCCATTTTAAATTTTGTTTTATTTGCATATTGTTCTTGGGTTAAATTATTTTGATACCTGTACCATTTAGTATTAAGTTCAACTAATTCCATAGAAGTCATAAGTTCATCCTTCTTTTATATTAATTTAATAATATAGAATTGTTTATATATAAATTATAAAGATAAAATATAAATAACTTAACACCACTAAAACTTGTTAAGTTATATCTAAAAAAAACAAGAAAAGTATTGAAAAAAATAAAAAAGTATAATAAAATTTTTTTAGAGGAACAAAATGCAAAGGATAAGAAGGTGAAAAAAAATGAGAACAGAGCAATTACATATGTCCGCAGAGCAAAAAGAACAAATAACAACTATGCTACAAAGTCAAGGTATTTCTCAGTCAGAAATAGACCAAATAATAAATGGCGATTATGAAAGTTATGATACAGGAACAGATTTGGAGAGTGCATATGGAGGACTAAAAAAGCATGGAGATGTTCTTGAAAAATTATCTGATGGATATACAATGGAAGAATTACAAGGACAAGGAGTATCTACAGATAAAATACAACAATTTAAAGAAATGTTAGATACTAGAAATTTAACAGTAGATAATGCAAAATCAATATATCAATATTCAATCGGAAGTAATATGATACTGGGGGTTAAAAGGGGAACATCAAAAGAAACAATAAGAGAACAAATAATAACAGATTTAGATGAGGCATTAAGAGGCAGAGGAGTTGCAGAGGATGATATAGAAAAGATTAAACAATTTGTGCAAAGTGCAGATTATGAATCAACTTTACATAGTAACTATGACATTGCTAATGAATATATGGAACAGATGGGATTTCAAAAAAATGCTCGTGTTAGTGTAAGAAGTGCAATGCAGTCAATAGATAGATGTACACATATAGATGAAACAATTGCAGCATTAGAAGATGGACTAGAAAGTACACATTTATCTAAATCAATGAAATTGTATAGAGCAGTAAAAAGTAGTTATTTAGAAAAGGGATTAGGAGAAGGAGAAGATTTAAGTAGTTTAGTAGGAAAATCAATTAGTAATAAAGGGCAAACTAGTACATCGCCATTATATGATTCTTCTTTTGCATCTTTAGATGATTATGATACTGTTTTTGAAATATATACACCAAAAGGAAGCAGAGGAGCTTATATAGCAGAATTATCTGCTTATGACAAGACAGAACAAGAAGTGTTATTAAATCCAAATGATTTGTATATAACAGGTGTTCAAATGGGAGTTGCTGATAAAAATGGTAAAACAAAAAATGTTTTACAAGCATTATGCTTGAGTAAGGATAGAGAATGTTATAAAGGAATTGAACAACATCAAGAACAACCCAAAAGTCCAACCTATGAACAGAGTACAAATTCTAATAATTTACCTGCTAAGCAAAATATATTCTCGAGATTTTTTAATCAAATTAGAGCAAGATTTTTAAAAGGAAGAAATGACATAGAGCAATCAACAAATCAATTAAGTATTACAACACCACACAAAGAGAAGAAAACTTGGGAATTAGAACCAGATGAACAAAAGAAACAACAAAAAATACAAGTGGAAATAGGGGCGAATTATAGGCAAAAAGAAGAACAGAGAAATCAATCATCACCACAAAATCAACAGGATATAGGAGTAGATGAGAAAGTACCAGATATTTAATGTAAATTATATGTAATAATCAGAGCTAATAATTTTAAGAGGGTGAGTTTATAGATGACAAACAAAAGGTAAAGGCACAATATAAATTACAAAGTACGCTTATGGAAATAGTAAGTATAATTGGTATTATGTGTTATTTTATAGAAATATATGCAATTCTTTTTTATGTATAGCAATATTATTTGTTTTGATTATACTATGGCGTAATTGGGGTAAAAAAGTTAGTGAGAAATACTTTAATGGTCGTTCACCTATTTCAAAAGAAGACATTATGAATCTTTAAAAATAAAAAATGATAACAAATAAATGTTAGAGAGGAGTTTACTTATGAATGTAAGAATAAAAGATTTATTGCCAATCGGATCTATCGTAATCTTAAAAGATGGTGAACAACCACTTATGATTTATGGAATTATGCAATCAGATAGAGAAGGGGGGATTATTTAAAAAAACAAAAGAATTTGATTATGTTTCAGTACTATATCCACAAGGCAACTTAGGAGCAGGAATGACTTTCTTATTCAATCATGAAGATATAAAAGAAATTATCTTTAGAGGTTATGAAAGTGAAGAAAGAAATAAATTTTTAGATGAACTTGTTGAAAGATACGAGAAATAAAAGGAGATTTAGTTTCTTATAATGAAAAAGGATTTAATAAAAATAATACTGAATTTATTGAAAGGAATCATTTGAAATCATGGTCAATAAAGACAAAAGAGAAGCAAAATAACCCCTTAATGAGAGGGCTATATCCTGATATGCCATATTTCGCTTGGAGTCTGACACTAGGTAGTACAAATATAAGTACATTAAAATTAGATTTAGATGACAATAGAACAATACTTTTTTCTGACGAGGAAATTCCAGACATAGCGAAGTGTATAAGATTTTTATATAATAATTATAAATTTAAGTTGAAGAAAAAGTAGTTGATGAAATTTAAAACAACCGCACATATAATTGTTTATTATTATGTACGGTTGTTTTTATAATAATATTAATTTTTTTATTTCCAATATAAACTACTCAATTTTTTTAGTTCTATTTGAAATTCATTAAATTGTTTATCTGTATATTTACTCATTAGATTCTTAGCTTTAGTACACCATTCTTTTAAATTTTTCTCTGTAAATTTATCCATATGATTGTAATGTAATCCATGCATTCTTTTATATTCTCTATTATAAAATATTAAAAGTGGACTTTTTGCAACTTTTGCTTTTCTCTTAAGTAAAGCACCTATCTTTTTACAAGTTTTTCCTGTATTTTCAAATAAACTATTACAATATTTTTGGTCATTTCTTCCTTTTTGATTTGGATTATTACTACTAGTTGTAGGTATAAACAATCTACCACAATTTTCACACTTATTTATAGTAAAATTATTTTGAATTACTTTAAATAACTCAAATTTGATTTGTTCTTCACAATTATTTATCTCATAAACTTCTTCAACATATATATTTTTTGTATGCATTACATCAATCAATTCTTCTGCAGATAATTGTTTTTCTTTAAAAGTTATATCAGCATTGCAAATATATTTAGTTACAAATTTTGTTTCTAAAAATAATGCATGGGCAGGATTAGTGTTCAAATAATGTAAATCAAATACATCTTTAGCTTCATATAAATATAATCTTTCTTCATTGCTCAAATTTCGAACAAAAGAATTATTAGAATATTCACTTATTAATTCTAATCTTTCTTTTAAGTCGCTTTTTTGATTTATAAGGTCTTTTATTAAGTAATCCTTCATTGTTTCAAAAAACTTTATATATTCATTATGTTTCTTTTTCGAGATTTTATCTATTTCAGTAGTCCACTCATACATTATTGTTTGAAGTACATAATGGTTTTCTTCTATTTCTTCAAATATTTCATTTGGAGTATATTCAGTATTATCAATATATACTCCGATATTATTCTTGAATAAAAGGTCACTTCTAAATACTCCTGAATTATATGTTTTTATGATTATATCTATTAAAGTTTGAGTGTAAAAATGTGTATATGGAGAAAAATTCAAACATTCGTGTACTTTATGAAACATTTCAAATAAAAAATTAACCTTTTTATCCATACCATTACATTCTTTATTGCTACAAACAATGTTAATTAATTCTGTATATAGAATTTTTAGTTTATCAAATTCATCATTTTCTATAATTGCAAATTCATATAGTTTATCACCAATATTATATTCAAAATCATGAATTGAACCAAAATATTCTCCGACCATTTTTTATTATAATTTTATTATTATTAATTGTGAAATTCGTTATCATATCAATGTTTCCTCCATTTTAAAAAATAGAATAT
>CAKPLQ010000024.1 GCA_934167685.1 uncultured Clostridia bacterium
CTAATCATTAAATTGTACTAAAAAAGCTGAGGCAGAAAACTTTTAAAGTTTTCCACCCCAACTATTGACATAGAGTCTAAAAATGTTTCTTTTGGCATCTTATCACTTCCTTTCGACACAAAATAACACTATGTCATAATTATAATGACACAGTGTCACTTTTGTCAATACTATTTTTGTGAAATTTATGTGAATTATTATAAGATGTCACAATTCACAGTTCAATTATATGGATTATAGAAAATTAATAATATATTGTTTTTGAAATACCGCGTAAGCGACCAAATGAGCGAAGCGAATGCGATATGGAGCAATCTACATACTAGCATTTTTAATATGCAGATTGCGACAGCAAGGTATGAAAAAACAATATATTATTAATTTCTAAATATATTTTATTATAAACTGTGAATTGTAACTACAAGATAATTCCTTAATCCCCTAAGCAAATTCCAATATCCCTAGCAGTTTTAACTAAATCATCATTCATTGTAACTTTTCTTAAATTACTTTCTGCTGTATTTCCAGAAACAGCTCCAATTTTAGTGTTTCTTCCTACAACATCTTCTAATGAAACACAATCTAATTTGCCATTTTTTATTACTGTTAAAACACCAAATTGTCCATTTAATGCAAGTTCCATAGCTTTAGCACCATATTTTGTTGATAACACTCTATCAAATGCAGTTGGAGTTCCTCCTCTTTGCATATATCCAAGTGTTGTATTTCTTGCTTCTAAGCCTGTTAATTCTTCAAGTTGTTTTGCTACTACTTGACCAACTCCTCCAAGTTTATTATTGTCTACTCCTGCACCATTATTTCTTTGGCTAGCAATTGTTATTTCTCCGCCTTTTGGTGCAGCACCTTCTGCAACTACAACTATACTGAATTCTTTTCCTTTTGCTCTTCTTTCATTTATTTTATCAACAGCCTTATTTATATCATATGGGATTTCTGGTATTAACGCAACATCTGCTCCTCCTGCTATTGCAGATTCTAGTGCAATCCATCCTGCATATCTTCCCATAACTTCTAATACCATTATTCTGTGATGTGTCTCTCCTGTTGTGTGTAATCTATCTAATGCTTCTGCAGCAACAGATACAGCTGTGTTGTATCCAAATGTTATTTCTGTGCACGCAACATCATTATCTATAGTTTTTGGTACACCTATTACATTTACACCTTTTGTTGAGAAATCTCTTGCTGATTTTTGTGTTCCATCTCCTCCTAATGTAAATATACAATCAAATTCATCTTTCTTAATATTTTCTACACATACATTTGATAAGTCTTTGTATTCAACTTCTCCATTTTCTTCTACTACTTTATAGTTAAAAACATTTGCATTTGTAGATGACCCAATTATTGAGCCTCCTTTAGGTAATATTCCTGATGCTGTTGCATCATTTGCTGTACTTAATCTTACATATTCATTTTTTAATAATCCATTATATCCGTCTATAAATCCATAGCATTCTACATTATTATGTTCTGCTGTTTTTATTATGGCTCTAATTACAGCATTAAAGCCTGATACATCTCCTCCATTTGCTAGTATAGCTACTTTTTTTAACATCTCAAATTCCTCCTACTGGGTATTCCCTTAAATTATTAAAATTTTACCTTTATTGGTAAATTTTGTTTCTTCTTTATTATATCAATATTTTGATTTTTTACAAGTATTTTCTTTAATTTTTTGAGCTTCATTCTATTTTATTGCTACACAAGACTCAGAGCTACAATTAATAAAGCACTACACGAAAGCCGAGGTTATCGTTGAAATAGGTCGTACGGTTGTAATCACGGTAGGCTGCAGGAGTATTGCTACCCTTGCGGTGATAACCACCTCCTCGTTTGGCACAAGGATTGCTTGAATCAGAGGTATATTCTAGAGTCCACTCATATACATTTCCTGCTATATCATATATTCCTTGTTTACTAAATGTTTCACTCGCTCCTGTTGATAATAACACTTCATTATTTGAATCTTTTTTTCCATATGCTCCACTTGTCCATCCTGAACCATTTGGTGCATATTTTGAATTTTCATTTGTTATATTCCATGAATTATTGTAATAATTCCCCCAATTTGTACTATTAGTTTTTAAATCTGCTTGTGCTGTTCCTTTTGTTTTTAAATATTTTACTACTAAATCCCATTGCACTCCAAACATTAAACTACTTGTGTAATTCCCACTTTCCATTTTACTTGCTAATGTTTGTGCTTGACTGCATGTTACATTATTATATGGATATGCGTTTTGTTTTATTACTGGTGTTTCTGTTGGTGCTGTTGATGATGAACCTGATGTCTTTGGTGCATCTTCTATTCCTGTCTCATATTTTCCAACATAAAATCCTCCATTTTGATATACACTCTTTAACATTTTTTGTTTTAACGCTGTATATTGCTCACTTGTTAATCCTGTTGCTGCATCTGAATAATACTCGTCTTTATAACTTGTTCCATTTCTATAATCATTTGTATATGTGTGTAAATCTGTTTCTATTGCTGTATATTCACTTTCTGTAAAATTTTTTATTGCTAATCCTGCTGTTGGATAAACCTCTACTGTTTTTGGTACTTCTACCCATACATATTGATTTCCTGTACTATCTTGTATTGTTAATCCATTATCTAAATCTGTACCTTCTACCTGTGTAAATCCATCTGGCAAATATGTTCCAGCAGTTGTTACCCTAAACACTTCCATATTAAAATTCAAATAAGAATTTAATATTCTATTTGCTGGCACTGCTGTAGTATCTTTATATTTAAATGTAATTAATATTTCTTTTGTTTCATTAGGTTGTATTTTTTGTTCTGGTATAAATCCTGTTATTTCAAATGTAATTGCTTCATTATCATAAAATTTCTTGTCATATTTAACCTCTGTAAACTTGTATATATCTTTCGAGCTATTATACACTGTAACTTTATAAGTTATACTTGATAGTGGATTTGTATTTGACAATTCAACTATACTTTTTAATGTTGTTTTTGTTAAATTTTCTATTTTTGAGTTTGTCATATTCGCATCTACATTACTCACATTTTCTACATCTGTTATAAATACTCCCTCTTGTGCTTCTGCAAGTATGTTTCCCGTTATTTCTCCTGTTATAGAATTTATTGCTGAATATCCAATTCCCATTACCATTACTGCTATTGTTATTGCCATCAACAGCATTAAGTTTTTGCTTATTCTTAGTTTTCTAAATATACCTGTGTGTACAGCCCCAAGGCTTTCATGCTCTCTTTTTTTCATTTGCTTTTCTCTCTTTCTTTTGCTTTTCTATCAAAAATTATGCCTTGATATTTAACCTTTTTATTCTTCCTTTACTTTATCATTTCTATTATTTGTAGTCAATACATTTTGAATTTATTTTATTCATTTGAATAAAATTTTTATAATAAATACTTGAAATATAAGCTATGAATGAAATGTCGAATTCGCATGGAGAAATTTTAGAAATTTTTATATCTCAAGTATTATATTAATTTAAACCAAAACCTCAATTAATAACTTTTTCATGTAATTCATCAAGAAACTCATCCTTAACAATCTCTTTAAAAACAATAGAAATCTTACTTCTACTAATATCAATATTAAAAATTTCCAAACTATTTCTATTAGCAATATCTAAGATTTGGCTAAGAACTTCATCTCTTGAACTAATACCAAATCCAACAACAGAAATTCTAGAAACATCCTTTTTAACAATACTCTTTACTCCAGAAGCCTCTAATTTACGAGATATTAAAGTTCCAGGATTATTATTAAATGTAGAACCAGTAATTACTGGCAAATCATTTCTTTCTGCTACTTCAACACATCTATCATGTAAAACTTTTGCACCTTCACTTGCCAAAGCGTGCATTTCTTCATACGAAATATTCTTTAGTTTTTTTGCTTGTTTTACCTTATTAGGGTCTGCACTGTATATACCATCAACATCAGAATATATATAGCATTGTTTTGCTTTTAAAGCTGCAGCCAAAGCTACTGCAGTTGTATCAGAGCCACCTCTTCCTAATGTTGTTATGTTATTGTTTTCATCTATCCCTTGAAATCCAGCAATAATAACAATTTTTCCTTCCTGCAATTCTTTTTCTATCCTTTGTGCATTTATATATTCAATTTTGGCATTTTGATTTTCTGTATTTGTATGAATTCCAGCTTGCCATCCCGTAAGAGACACTGCCTTATATCCTAGATAATTTAATAATATAGCTAATTTGCTTGCACTTATTTGCTCCCCCGCACTTAGCAAAGCATCCATTTCTCTATAATCTGGTTTTAAAGATAGTTCTTCCGCTTCTTTTATAAGTTTATCTGTCGTTTTTCCTTGGGCAGATACAACAACAACAATATTATTTTCTTCTTCATATAATTTTATTGTTTTATTTGCCACTGTTTGTAATTTTTCATTATCTGCTACAGAACTTCCACCAAATTTAATTACTATTGTATCCATATTTACCTCATTTATAAAAAAATAATAGCAACAGTATTTATTTAAATACCATTACTATTATTATATTTTTACTTTACATTACATGTTCCATTTCAAATATGCTTCTATAAATCCATCTATATTTCCATCCATTACAGTCTCTACATTTCCCACTTCATAATTAGTTCTGTGGTCTTTTACAAGTGTATATGGGCAAAAAACATATGAACGTATTTGGCTTCCCCAAGCAATATCTTTTTGGACACCTTTTAGCTCTTCAATAGTTTCTTTTTGTTCCTTTTCTTTTAAATTAAACAATTTAGATTTAAGCATTTTCATTGCAGTTTCTCTATTTTGAATTTGAGAACGTTCCGATTGGCAAGCTACTACTGTATTTGTTGGAATATGTGTTATTCTTACAGCAGATGAAGTTTTGTTTATATGTTGTCCTCCTGCTCCAGAAGCTCTGTATGTGTCTATCCTTAAATCATCTGGATTTATTTCAATCTGGATATCATCTGTAATTTCAGGTAACACTTCTAATGATGCAAATGATGTGTGACGTCTTCCTCCTGCATCAAATGGAGAAATTCTTACTAATCTATGTACTCCCATTTCCCCCTTCATATAACCATATGCATTTTCTCCAACTATTTCAAATGTTACACTTTTTATCCCAGCTTCTTCACCTTCTAAATAGTCTAGTTCTTTTACTTCATATCCGTTTTTTACTGCCCATCTTGTATACATTCTGTATAACATTTCTGCCCAATCTTGTGACTCTGTTCCTCCTGCTCCTGGGTGTAATGTTAATATTGCATTGTTTTTATCATATTTTCCAGATAATAGAGTTGCTAACTGTAACTTTTCAACATCATTTTCAAGTTTTGTTGTAGACTTTAATATATCTTTTGCAACTTCTTCATCATTTTCCAAAATTGCCAATTCAGTCAATTCTTGCAAGTTGCCTATTTCTTGTTCTACATTTCTGTATTGTAAAACTTTATTTTTTATTTGTTTTATCTTGCTTAAAACTTTTCCAGTTTCACTAGAATCTTGTTGCCAAAATCCTTCATTTACAGTCATTTCTTCTAATTTTTTCAATTCGTCTTCTAATTGTTCTACGTCAAAGAGACTCACCTAAACTCTTTATCTTTTCTTTTAATATTTCTAATTTTTTTGAATTTTCTTCTAATTCTAACATCTTTTCACCCTTTCTTACTGGTAGTCTTCTACACTTAATGTTGGATATGTAAATATCTGTCCTGCATCTGTAAATTTTCCAGATGCAAAATGATTTTGGTTCATTGTTGCTGAACCTTTTAAGAAATATTGATATTTCGTTTTTTCTGGTATTTTACCCTCTCCCACTAGAATTGGGTCATCCCATGTAACATCTACTGCATACCAATTATCATTTAATTTCACATAATTCCAAGCATGATTTTCCGTTTTTCCAGAACTATTAGTTCCAGTACCTATTACTATTACATTGTCTATTCCAATCTCATTCATTAAATATTGAAATGCTTTAGCATATCCCTCACACACACATTCTCTTAGTACTAATGCCCCATATATATCATATATATTGTTTTTAGAGATGGTTGAGTCGTAATCAATTGTATCTCTTAAATAATCATGAATTAATCTAATTTTATCATAATCACTCTTATCTTTTACATTTTCTAAAATATAATCTCTTACTTTTTCTATTTTTACTTGATATTCTTCAATATCTTCTTTTGTATTAAATCCATCTGCTAAATAATTAACTTTATTGCCATTATCTATATACACATTATATTTTACACTTGTTAGTTTAGTTGTTTTTTCGATATTTATAAACATGTTTGTCGCATTTAAATAAAATATATCTGGATTCTCGTATGTTAAAACTTCTATTGCTGATTGATACTCTTTTTTTAATTCTTTTTCGCCATTTTCTTTAGATAATAATGACTGAAAAGCATTTCCGAATTCAATTTTATATGTTCCAGTTCTTAAATTTTCTCTATTCTCGTATAATTTATCATATATTAATTTTGCAGTATCATCTAACTGGTCATATAAATGTCTGTATTTTTGATTATTTGTTACTAATGGCTGAGTAGGGTCTGTCTTTTCTTCTATTCCATTAAATATGTCAATACTTGTATCTATAGAATCTTCGTTATCATTTTTTTCTATTCCTAATAAGTTTCCGTATTCCCTGAAAATCTATAACTACTTCTTTATCTCCTATTATTTCTTGATAAGCAATATATCCAAAAATTCCAAGTGCTCCTATAACTGCTAATATTATTAAAATTAATATAAAACTTATTATTTTATCTTTCATACTTCCTCCTCAGTAATGCACAATTATAGTTTAATTGCACTAATTAAATTATATATTATTTATACTTTGTTTTCAAGGTTTTTGAATATTTTTTCCTATTTTGCTCATATTAATGATATGAGTTTAAAAGATTTTTTTAATAATATAATTAAATATAACCCAGAGCCTTATAATTTTTCTCTTATAAATACAAAATCGAACTCTTCAAATGCCTCTACTACTGAAATGCCTCAAACAGAAAATAAGATTTTTACTAATATTCAAGAAAATTTAGACTTTTTGAAATTTAAATATAATACTTTAATTTGTAATGATGTTATAATAAGAGAATTCAACATGTTTGCATATAATAAAAACCATCACTGTTTTATTATTTATATTGATGGCTTAGTTGACTCAATTTCTATTAATGATTTTATATTAAAGTCTTTAATGATGGGAAAACATAGATATAACAAACCTTTTGAAGGTAGTTTGCAGGAATATGTTGATAATTGCTTGTTACCTCAAAATAGCGTTACTAAAGTACAAGATTTTCAAGATGTGTTTTCTGGAATTAACATGGGAGATTGCTTACTTTTTATAGATACTCTTGATATTGCTTTTGATATTGATGTTAAAAGTTATACTCAACGTAGTATTAGCAATCCCGAAAATGAAGCTGCGATAAAAGGCCCTCAGGAAGGTTTTGTTGAGAACTTTAGAACTAATACTTCTATTATAAGACGTATTGTAAATAGCGAGGAACTTGTTATCGAAACTATACCTGTAGGTAAAATTAGTAAAACAAAATGTGGTGTATGCTATCTAAAAAATATTGCAAACAATGATTTAGTATCAGAGGCAAAATATCGCCTTGGAAATTTAGACATAGATTCATTGCTTTCAACAGGTCAATTAGAACAGTTAATTGAATCTGACGAAGGCTTTGGTATTCCTCAAATCCTATCAACAGAGCGACCTGATAAATGTGCCAAATATTTATTTCAAGGAAGAGTAGTAATAATCGTTAATGGAAATCCATATGCCCTTATTTTACCTGCCACAATTGAAGACTTTTTATTTTCTCCAGAAGATACAAATTTAAGACCTTTATTTGCAAACTTTTTACGTGGTATTCGTATATTAGCAACTTTGATTACATTGCTACTGCCTGGTATTTATATGGCAATATCAAGTTTCCATCAAGAGATTCTGCCCACACCTTTATTGTTCTCGATTTTATCTGCTAGAGGAAATGTTCCTTTTCCAATAATCTTCGAGATTCTTCTTATGGAAATATCATTTGAATTAATACGAGAAGCTAGTCTTAGAGTTCCATCTGTAATTGGTTCATCTATTGGTATTGTCGGAGCTTTAATCTTAGGAGATGCGGCAGTAAATGCAGGAATTGTTAGTCCTACTCTTATAATTATAGTTGCTATGGCTGGAATTGCTTCTTTTGCCATTCCTGACTTTTCATTTGGCTTTCATGTTCGTGTCTTCAGGTTTTGGTTTATAGCATTAGGTACCACCGCAGGTTTTTTAGGTATTGCTGTAGGTCTATTTATTTACGTTTCTATGATTTGTAGTTTAAAATCATTTGGAGTTCCGTATACTACTCCTATCTCTCCAGATATTAATACTAAAGGAAATGGTATGTATGTTCCACCTATATGGAAACAAGAATATAGGGCTAGTTTTATTTCACCTAAGAAAAACAAGGCTCAAGGAAAAATTAGTATGAAGTGGAAATATTAACTGCACGTTTAAGAACCGGTCCCAACGGTGCAAAATTTAAAAATTGCACCGTTGGGACCGGTTCTCTGCGGTTCACTTTTGCATAATATGTATATTTTCTACTTTAGCATTCATTTCTCTTGAAACAATATTTTGAACTTGAGCAATTTCTTCTTGTTTTAATTCATCTTTTCCTATAATAACACTTACACTGTCTACATTTACAAAAATCACACATTTTTCAAAGCCTTTTGTTGATAATAGATTTTCACATATCATTATCGCATTTTTTTCTTGATTTAGCTTAGTAATTTCTTGGGTTACAATTGCTTTTTGCTCTTCAGAAACATTTGCATTGTCTAACATTTTTTGATATGTTTCTAGTGTTTGTGAATACATTGTATCTCTCGATAGTTTGGATTCTTGAAAATAGTCATCTATTTTTGTTGCTTCAGTAGAAGTTGTTGCCGTGTTAGTTTCATTCGTTTCTTTCTTATTATCAGTAGTCTCATTTGTAACATCATTACTATTAACAAGTGTTGCATCTCCTAGATGTTCATCTGTTGTGTTTTGATTTTCGCTACTAACCGTTTCTATAGTCTTTGTCTCATTTGATAAATATGCCCAATATCCTGCTGTTACCAACATTAAGGCTAATACATAAATTACCACAGAACCTTTTTTCATTTTCATTTACTTTCCCCCCATTTCAAAAACCTGAATTTTATGTACTGCGAGTCCTGTAACAGCTTCTACAGCACTTACTATTGATGATTTCACATTTGAATCTTTTGCGCCTTGTGCGGTTATTATCGCTCCCTCTATAACAGGCATAACAACCTTTTCTGTAATCGGCTTGCTTTGTCCACTTTCATCAGAACAGACAATTTCTTTTTTACTTTCAGTTTCCTTTACATCTTTGCTACTACCATCTTTATCATTTTCCTTTGTTGTGCTTTCTGATGTCGTCTCATTATACATTGCCACAACACTACTACTTTCTGAATATTTTATTAATACTTTTACTTTTCCTACACCATCCATACTTTCTAATATATCTTCTAATTTTGTTTCCAAATCATCTTGTTCACTTGTACCAGAAGTAGATATTTGTGCTAAAACTTTTGAATTATCCTGAGTTTTTTCTTTGCTTCCTTTGTTGTCTGATGACCACACACTATTTATTATCAGTACTGTTACTATTAATATTATTATAAATATAATAATATTCTCCATTTGTTTCTTTTTATCTTTTTCGTTATCACTTTTTTTGAAAAAGTTCTTAAACATTTTTCCCTCCTTTTGTAGCTAAACTACTTTATAATTATTTTAATTTTATCTTTTGATATTTCATATTCTTTTGCAAGTTCTTCGACCTTCTTATTAATTTCTCCGTCATCTACAGGGTCTTTGATTTTTATAGTTATTAAATGTATTCCGGCATTTTTCTTATTTGTGTCAAGCTCTGCATCAACTATACATTTTTCAACCGTAAATCCTGCATTTTCAAATTCTGATGTTATATTATTTTGTAATTCTTCTAAATAAATCTTTTCTATTCTTGCATCCATAGAAGATTGGTCTATCTCATATGTTGAATTTGTTTGATATTGTCCTATATCATAGTTTTCTACAGAAATTGCTTCTTTATTCTTTATAATTGGAGAAATTATATTAAATAAAACATATACTCCAATTACCATTTGTATGTATTTTCTATTTTTATTTTTGGGTAAAATCAATTCTATAATTGTAGCAATAACAACTGCCAGCACTATTTGCTCTGCCCATGAACTAATAAAATTAATCATCTATACATCATCCCACTATTCGAAATTTTGATTACCAATGTTACTCCAATAATTAGTATTACAGATAAACTACATAAAATTGCGAGTAAAAGCTTAAAAACTCCACTCATTTCATCTAAAAGTTTTACTATTTTGTCATCTGCAACTGGTTGCACTACTGCTGATGCCAAGCTATACATAATGCTTAGTGTTGCTATTTTTAATACTGGCAATATGCATATTCCTATTATTACTATAACTCCAACAACGCCTACCGCATTTTTCAAAATTACTCCACATCCTAGCACACTATCTACTACATCTCCTAATACTTTACCTACTACTGGTATTACACTTGATACTGCGGCTTTTGCAGTTTTTGCTGTAATTCCATCTACACTACTACTTAATGTTCCCTCTAATGATACTACTCCTACAAATATTGTTAAAACTACGCCTAAAAACCAAACTACTCCTGACTTTAGAAACTTGGATATTTTTTCTACTTGTACTCTATCTGATATTTTAGATATTATCGAAAATACTACTATTATTAAAACAATTGGTATTAACACATTTACAATTATGTTTCCTATAAAATTACTGATAAATAATAAAATTGGTTCTAGTACTGTGCTTGTAGTAATATTTCCTGTATAGACCATAAGTGTAAGCAAAAGTGGCATTAACAAATTTATAAATCCAACCAAATTATTGGCCGTTTCTTTTATTAGCTTGATTATTTCTGTAAAATTTGACATGATTAATGTTACAATCAATATGTATTGAACAAAATAAATTATCTGTGATACATTGCTATTTTCCAGACTATCTGTTATTGATTTCAAAATTCCATGTATTACTATTATTACTAATATACTTATTAATATTTTTATGTTTGAATTTACTTCATTTCCTAAAATTTTAATTATTTTTTTATATATTGTTTGATTATTTACTTTTCCTTGAACTGCTTGGGTAAATATATCTGACAAATCCATATCTTTAAAGAAATCTCCAGTATATTCCTGAGCTTGATTAATAAAACCACTTATATTAAACTTTTCTTGTGTTGATGCCATTATCTCTTCTTCTGTTTCTGCTAAAACTTTTGTTGGTATCATTAGTACTAGGATAAATATTAAAATTATTTTTTTCATATTAATCCCCCACATCATGGTAAAATCTCTATTATTAATTCTAATAAGCTCGAGATTATTGGTATAGACATTGCAATTATAATAACTTTACTTCCTATCTCAATTTTACTAGCAATTGCCTTTTCTCCCACATCTGTGCAAATGCTTACCGCAAATTCTGTAATAATTGCTATTCCTGTGATTTTAAGTAATATACTTAAAAACTGTTTATTAATATATGTCTTATCTGAAATAGATTTAAGTAAATTTATAATTCCTGTAATTTTGTTCATTGTAAACATAAGAATTAAAATTCCAGCTACTATGGAAACATATATTGTATATTCTGGTCTGTATTGTTTTAAAATAATAGCTATTACCAATGCAATTAAACCTATACCTACTATTTTTATTATTTCTTCCATTTTAACCGCATTCCCTCCTTAAGGCACAAAACAATAATTATAAATTAAATAAAGTTCTAACTGTCTGAAATAACGAACTTATTTCTTTTATAACCATAGACAATACTATAACTAGTCCGGCCAAAGTAGTCATCATAGCCTGGTCTTCTCTTCCCGCCCTTACTAATACTTGATGTAAAACAGCAACTAGTATACCAATTGCTGCAATTTTAAATAACAAATTTATATCCATCTTTTATTTCCTTTCTTATCTTCGGTTTAAACCAATATAATTACAAAAACTAAGCCAGCTACAACTCCTAAAGTTTTATATATCTTCTGATTTTTTCTTTTTTCTTCTTCTGCATTTTCAATTTGCATATCCAAGAAATTTTCGGTTACTTCTATTTCACTAATTTGTCCTTCCACATCTGTTTGTCCAAGTAGCTTGCCCAATTTTTTTAAAATATCTTTATCTTCTTGTTTAATACTTATATCTGCATCTTGTATACAATTCTCCCAAACCTCTTTAACCTGATAATAAGATAATTGATTTGCCATTTGGCCAAAAATCTTCTCAATCTCTGTATCATTATCTTTAGCAATCTGCTTAAATATTTCAACCAGTGGCTCATATGTAAACTTAATCTTTGTTTTCATTATGTTTAAAATATTTTTGAATTCCTTCAGTTCTACAACTCTATTTTGATATGACTTAGATATCAAGAAACCAATTGCAGTAGAAAGTCCAAAAATCCCCATTAATAGCAAATATTTAATACCTTGAATTATAGATAAACACATTCCAACTCTCCTTTCTTTTTAGGATTTAAGATAATTATTCTTTCAAATATTCTTTTATTCAAAAGTTTAGATAATTCAGGATTTCTACTAACTTCATCTATGTCTTTGCCATGAGCTGTAAAAATCCCCTTAACCCCGGAACACATTGCATAATCAATTGCACTTACATCTTCTTTGCTTCCAATTTCATCACAAGCAATAACATCTGGTGCCATAGAGCGAACCAATATCCTCATTGCTTCTGGCTTTGGCATATTATCAATAACATCAGTTCTAATTCCTATATCATTCTGAGGCACACCTTTATACATAGCCGCAATTTCTCCTCTTTCATCAACCACCCCAACATTTTTTCCTGTAAACCCTAACACTTTAATACCATTACTAATGTTTCTTACAATGTCTCTTAAAAGAGTTGTCTTTCCACATCCAGGAGGTGAAACTATCAAAGTATTGTAAACACTATTGTTGGCAGTATTGATTAAATCTTCTATAACTTGATTACTACATCCTATTCGCTGACTTGCAATTCTAAAATTTAAACTAGAAATATAATTAATATTTATAACTTGTCCATTATCAACTACTGCACTGCCAACTATCCCAACTCTATTTCCACCTTTTATTGTTATATATCCATCACAAATTTGCTTTCTATATGAATATATCGAGCTCTCGCATATCTTTTCAAAAGCCTGTAAAACCTCTTCTTGACTAACAATATAATCTTCCATTTGAATATCTTGTCCAATCTTTAACGCAAGTGGTTTGTTACTTCTCAATCTTATTTCTTCAATTTGCACCGTTGGGACCGGTTCTCTGCCGTGCATTTTTTGCACCGTTGGGACCGGTTCTTAAACGTGCAATTTCTTTTCTAATTCCAATAGGCAAGTATTCTAATACAATTTCTAACCCTGTCATGTTTTTGCTCCTTTTAGAAACTTTGCTCTTTTTTATCTTGCACAACCGCCAAAAAAGAGCATATATAATATATATATGCTCTTTCTTTTAATTTTAGAACTATGTTCAGCTTATATTAAAATCACATTACAATTTCCAATTTTAATACAATCCTAAGTTTTCATATATTTTTGTTAATAGCTCATCTAATTCGTCATCTGTTGCATCATTTATTATTGTTGCATTATTGCTATTAATTCCTTCAATGTTAACATCTGTAGTAAATGTTTTTGAATTTGTGTAATTTAATGATATATCCATTTCATCTTCATAAGTATCAGTAGTTTTTACTCTTATTTCATAATTTTCTTCTACATTATTTAAATTATTCAAGTCTAACAAATTTTTATATTCAATTTTTGTATCTATTGATATTTTTCCATCATCTTCTGAATCTGCATTTACGTTTATTGTATATACCAAATCATTTCCATTTTGTTCTTTTGAAATTTCAACTTTTGCAACTGATTTATTATTTTCTGGGTCATTCATTGTCATTTCTATTTTTTTAACGCTTTTTGACTCTACATATAATTTAATACATAATGCATTCTTATCACTTGTTTCTATATCTTTAGCTTCATCAATTGCATCATCGATGCTATCTTTAAAGTCTTGTTTATCCATTGTTAAAGAAATTTTATTTAGTATAATATCATCATTTCTTAATGTTTCTAATATATCAATCATTATCTCTGTGCATTTTTTATCAGTCATATTCAAAGTTAATATTGTTTGACCATCTATTTTTTCTTTGCTAAACAATTCTTCTTCTAAGTTGTTATTTAATATTGAAAAATATCTGTCTTTTAATGTCTCTAATTCTTCTGCCGTAAATTGACTTTTTTCGAAATCAATTTTATCTGGAACGTTTTCTGCATCTGCTCCAAATCTTTCTAGTAATGATTTTAAATTGGAATTTCTAACTGCTATAAATTTGCTGTCTAATAAGTTTGATTGTATTCCTATAATATCTCCATCACGTCTAATCTTAACAGGTACATTGAATCCTTGAGCAAAATTCATTGTCATAGTTTGTTCTGCCAGTTTTTTATTATTGTCTACTTTTCCTTCAAAAGTTATTTTGCTATTGTTTAACATTTGTACTGTTTCATCTTCGGCTCTAGCTAAACTATTTTCGCCTTGTGATTTTATAGATATTTCACCTTTATCTGTATATGGTATACTTCCCTGTTTTTTTACATATTCTAATACTTTTTCGTCTTCTACATTAGTTAAAAGATATTCAAAAAACATTTCTTTCTCTGATTTGAATGCATCTGTCGCAAAATATGCATATGCTCCTCCAATTCCAAGTAAAATAAGTACTATTAATAATCCTAATAAAATTTTCTTTTTCATTTTTTATCCCCTTTCTTTTATATACTTATAGTTTATTACATTATAAAAAAACTGTCAATATTTTTATAAAAATCGACAGTTTTTTCATTAAATTTTTGAAATTTATTATTCTTCCCAGTTATGATATACATCCATTACATCATCTAGTTCTTCAAGTCTTTCAATTAATCTTTCCATCTTTTCAGCACCAGCTTCGTCTAAAACCACTGTTGTTGTAGGAATCATTTGGACTTCTGCTTCTAAGAATGTTAATCCAGCATCTTCTAATTTTTCTCTTACATCTGAAAAATCTGATGGAGCTGTTGTTATTTCATATACTTCTTCTGATGAATCAAAATCTTCTGCCCCAGCATCTAATGCTGTCATCATTAATTCTTCTTCATCCATATCCGTTGAAGCTTTTTCTATAACTATTACTCCTTTTTTATCAAACATATATGATACACATCCTGTTGTTCCTAAGTTTCCTCCCGCTTTATCAAATACATGTCTTACATCTGCTGCTGTTCTGTTTCTGTTGTCTGTGTTCGCATTTACTATTACAGCAACTCCATTTGGTCCATATCCTTCATATACTACTTCTTCGTAATTTGCTGAATTTCCTTCTCCTGATGCTTTTTTTATTGCGTTGTTTATTGTGTCATTTGGCATGTTTGCAGCTTTACATTTTGCTATAACATCTTTTAGTTTTGAATTTCCTGCTGGGTCTGGTCCTCCTTGTTTTACAGCTATTAATAGTTCTCTACCTAATTTAGTAAATACTTTTCCTCTTGCTGCATCTGCTTTTCCTTTTTTGGCTTGTATATTATGCCATTTGCTGTGTCCTGACATATTTTCTCCTCCTCTTTATTTTTTTACTATATTATTTTCAAGGCTTTTATCCTTTATATTGTAATTTTCGTCTTTTATTGTATCACATTATTTCATATTTGTGTAGTATTTTTTAATAAATTCTATATTTTTAATATATCATCAGATATCATATTAACACCAACACTCATGCTATAAATTATATATTTCTTTTAATGTAATACTATTTTTACTCGCAATATCTTTTGCATCTTCATATTCTGGATAAATATGTTGCAAGTTGAAATTTTTCTCTTGGATATCTTTCTACTAATGCCTGTCTTATAGCGTCTTCACTTCCTGCATATGCCCATGCTGTATCAAAATATGTGAATCCTGCATTTTTCCATTTTTATCATTCCTTTCTCATAACATATAATGCGAGTGCGATATGGAGCAATCGACATACTGGTATATTAATATGAAGATTGCGACACCAAGGTATAAAAAACAATATATTATTAAATTTCTAAAAATATATACTCTATTAATGTGACAATTAGTTTAATTAGTCTCTTTTTCTATTAAAAATTTATTAACAGCACTAATATAAATAACCAAATAAGATATTGATATCAAGAATCCACCTAAAACATCACTAGTATAATGCACACCTAGGTAGATTCTACTAATTCCAATCAAGCAAATCAGAACACTTAATAAACTAATCAAAATCCACTTAACATACTTATTCTCAACATATTTATAAATCAAATAAATTAAATAACCATAAATCGCCATACTAACCATAGAATGTCCCGACGGAAAGCTATATCCTGTTTCTTCGATTATTCTATATTCAGTTGGTCTAGGCCTTTGTAACACTCTTTTTAGTAATTGATTTAAAATTGTAACAATAGTTAAATTTGCAAAAATTGATAACCCTATTTTCTTATTTTTTATAATTGTAACTAATAACACTGTCAATACTATCAAAAATATAGCCCCACCGAAATTCGTAACAAACTTTGCTATTGGTGTTGCAAAATCTGATATTAAAAATGTAGATACCATTTTATAGCCAATTATATCACCATTCATTATTTCTTTATTAAATACATCTTCTGCTAATGCTAAGAATCCAATTAAACATATAAATAATATAATCCATTTTAAGTTTTTTACAATAAATTCTTTGATTTTTTCTTTCATTTCTTACCTCTTTATCTTATTGGGTTTCTTCCATTTTAAAAAATTATAAATGCAAATAATACATTTTTATTTTTTATGTTTGCATATTTTTCTACAGCCATATTATTGCCTACAAATACTATATTTTTGCTTTTATTATTTTCTATAATTGGAACAATACTATCTAAAGATGAAAATCTTGTTTGTGTTTTATAATGAGTCCATTCTTTTTTTAATTTTCGAAAGTTTTGTTTATCGCTAAAATAGTTACATCATTACCTTTTTTTAAAGAACGTGCTAAATTTGAGCCAAGTACACCAGCCCAATAATTAATATTTTCATTTTAAATCATTCCTTTTCAAATGACTCTTCTTTGTATAATTCCATAACATCAACTTCTAACTTTTCTTGTAGGTCTGGTAATTTTGAAAATTCTATTTTATCTTCAACTTTTATTTGTTGTCTTTTTTCATCATACAGTCTAAATTCTATTGTTTTTGTTCCATTTTTTATTCTCTCAAATGGACTTTCATTTAATTTCATTTTGTGTAGTATATCTATATCTCCCTTTAATTATTAAATCTTAACAAATATCCATCTGGATCTTGCACTAAAAATTCTTTATCCAAAGAAATCTCATCATTAACTCTATATTCATGAACTTCTAAATCTAGAAAAAACTTGATATCTTTTTCTTTTAGTTTATTATACATTTTTTCAACATCTAAAATTGTCATGCTTATATTAATGCCTCGACCATATGGATATTCAAGCTTTCCAGTATTCCAATTATTATTAATTTCTTCTATCATTATTTGATTTTCTTCTAATTGTAAAAAACAAAATTTGTCTTCTTTTCTTTCATATTTTACTTGAAATCCTAAGTCTAGATAAAATTTTTTGCTTATTTTTATATTGGATACACTTAATTCAGGAATTAAACTATTAAATTTTATAGGTTTCATATATATAATTTTTCACACTCCTTATCTAAGCCCTTTTTATTAAATCTTTATATTGCTCCACTAATCTATCATAACTTTGTTTTTCTATATATTCATTTACCTCGTGCGCTGTAACAGGACCTACTCCTAATATGATTTTAGATTTACAATTCACAAAACTTGCTTCAGTCATAAAGTTAGCTGTTTTTCCTTATAATTTATAATATTTCTATTCTCTTTGTCTCCTATTGTATTAAATTTAACCAAATCTTTTAGAATCTGGTATTTTTCCATTTTGGCCTCCTTACTTGTTATTTTAATAAATTTTCAGCTAATTCATTTAATTTTTCAATATTCTCTTCTTTTAAAGTTGATTTTATAGTCACAACAGGCTCAACTATTTCAACATTTTTCATTGTAGAAATAATCTCTTTCATACACCTTGCTGCATTAGGAGCCCAAGTTCCATTTTCTATAATTGCGACTTTCTTATTCTGATAATTTTTTTCTTTTAAATTTAACAATAAATCTCTCATTGGAGTAAATATTTCCATATCATATGTTGCTGATGCAAAAACTATTTTTCCATATCTAAATGAATCTTCAACCGCTTCTGCCCAGTCTTCTCTTGATAAATCAGCTAGTACAACTTTTGATGCACCCTTTTCTTCTAAAATTTCTTTTAATTTTTCACATACTTTTAATGTATTTCCATGTATTGAAGCACATGCTATATATACTCCTTCACTTTCAGTTTCGTATTTACTCCATATATCATATTTACCAATATAATGTTCTAGATTTTCTCTCAAAATAGGACCATGTAATGGGCAAATTGTTTTTATATCTAATTGACTTGCTTTTTTTAATACAGATTGTACTTGCATACCATATTTTCCAACTATATTAAAATAATATCTTCTAGCTTCGCAGTCCCAATCTTCATCTATATCTAAAGTACCGAATTTTCCAAATCCATCAGCAGAAAACAATATTTTTTCTGTTTCTTCATATTCCATCATTACTTCTGGCCAATGTACCATAGGAGCTATTATAAAGTGTAATTTATGTTTTCCTAATTCCAAGGTATCTCCTTCTTTTACTTCCACTTTTCTTTCTTCTAAACCTTTAATATCAAAGAATTGAGGTAAAAATGCAAATGTTTTACTATTTCCTACTAATTTTATATTAGGATATTTTTCTATTACTGTTCCTATGTTGTATGCATGATCTGGTTCTAAATGTGAAATTATTAAATAATCAGGCTCTCTACCATTTAAGGCTTTTTCTAAATTTTCTAGCCATTCATCTGTTTTTCTTTTATCAATTGTCTCCATTATTGCAATTTTTTCGTCCATTATTACATATGAATTATATGAGATTCCATTTGGAACTTTATATTGATTTTCAAATAAATCAATGTCTTTGTCATCAGCTCCAATATATATTATATCATTTGAAATTTTTACATCTTTCATTTTATTTACTTCCTTTCTTATACATAAAACATTCTTTATCATGTGAATATATAACACCTATTGCTTGCAAATACGAATAAATAATTGTACTTCCTACAAACTTCATTCCTCTTTTTTTCAAATCTTTTGACAAACTATCTGACAACTTATTTGTAGTCTGATTGATTTCATAAATAATTTTATCATTTGTAAAAGTTCTTAAATAATTATAAAATGTTCCATATTCATTTTGAATTTTCTTAAAAATTTTACTATTATTTATAGTCGCATTTATTTTTAACTTATTTCTTATAATTTTCTCATTTTGTAATAATTCTTGAATTTTATCTTCTTTATAGTTACAAATTTTATCTATATCAAAATTATCAAATGCTTTTCTAAAATCATCCCTTTTGTTTAATATACATTCCCAAGATAGACCTGCTTGAAAAGATTCTAAAATTAGCATTTCATATAAATATTTTTCATCATTGTTAGGTTTACACCATTCATTATCATGATATTCTACATATTTAGGATTATTTAAATTACACCACTTACATCTTATCATAATGCTGTTCCTTTCTTTGGAATAAAAAATTTACATCTCACTTTATGATTTATTATTACATTTTAAAATTTAAATAAATTTAATCCTATTTCTTTATCAAAATATCTATCTACTTTTCCATGTATAATGTCTATTACCATCTCACAAGTAGCACTTACTACTGCTTTATTTAAATGTCCTCCAAATACTTCTCCTTTATCATTTCCTGCACTCATATGAATGTGTGTATAAAATTCACCATTCATTGTATTTATTGTTCCTGTTAATGAAACAATTTCAAAATTGCCTTTAAATTCATTTGAATAATACTTCTTTTCATCAACTTTATATACACCAACAGTAAAATCATTTGTTGCTCCTAATGCATTAATACTGGCTAACTTTATATTTTCTTGTAATGCTATTTCTTTTATTTTTTCAAGTATTTCTTCTCCTTTATCAATTCTTGCAATTATTTTATTTTCAAATTTTCTATATTCCATTTTATATACCTCCCTATTTATATAAATATTTATATCACAAAAGCAGATAATTATCAACTAATTACCTGCTTTTGATTATTTTACTTTAACACCTAATAAATATAACAAATCTATTGATTGTGATTGGTCGATTATAGCACCTTTTATGTCATCTATTGTAATTGCTATGCCCTCTATTATACTATTCGATAAATCTACATTTTTTAAACTAGTTTTAAAAAACTGTGCCTGAGTTAAATCAGCATTTTCAAAGTATATATTTTTTGCTGTTGTTTCTTGAAAATAACTATTTCTCAAATTAGAATCTTTAAATAGTACATTTTCTATACTAGCCATTGCTAAATTTATATAACTTGCATTTGTTTCTATAACTGTTACATTATATAATCTATTTTCTGCCATATCGCATCCTGACAACTTGCAATTATTAAATTCACATCTAATAAATGTATTTTCAATAAATTTAGTATTTGAAAAATCACAATTTTCAAATACTACATCTCTAAATGTTGCATTTTCTATTTCGCTATTCTGCATTCTTATATTGCTAAATTTACAATGTTCTATGTCTTCGTCTCTATCCATATTTATTAAATCTATATTTTCTGATTCATTAAATTTAATTTTTTGAGGTTTTAATATATTCATTTCTATTCTCCAGTTCGTTTTTATCTATAAAATCAATTTTTTCTGCAACATCTTCTCTTATAACATTTAGTCCAAGACAAACACAAATAACAAACATTCCAAATATTATATGAACTTTTCCCTTGTTATATCCATTTTTCTCTATGTACTCTTTTAAGTCTATTAATCCATCATCATATATTTTATCAGTGCTACCATCTTTATAGTATAATGTAAATTCCATGTTATTAAATGCTAAAAAATATTGAATTTTCTTTATTTGATCAAAATCTTTTACTTCTTTATATTGCTCACTTTTTTCAAATAATTTTTTTACACTTTCTCTATTCTTGTTATTTACATATAATATGTCTCTACTCATTCCTTTTATTATAAAATATAAATTAAATATCAAAAAGAATATTCCTAGTGTAATAACAATCATAGAAATTGATTCTATTCTTACTAATTTTTTTCTCTCCATAAATTTTACTCTCCAAAATTTAATCTTATTGTGAATACATTATATAACAATTCATATCTTTTTGACAAGCAAAAAATATATTTTAAAAGCAAGAGGTAATTTTCCCTCTTGCTTTTGGTTTTATGGTTTTAATTTTTCTGTTACATACCAGGCAATGCTTTCAATATGTTTCCAATTTTCTTCTGAACCGTCATCTAATCTCCACAGCTCATAAGCAATTTTATATTGAGTATTTGCATTGTCTATTGCCGGAACTTCAGCATTTTCTTTAGCAACATCTATTAAGAAAAGCAGATAATTATCAACTTTAATTACCTGCTCTTGTTTTATTAAAAATTTATAATATTCAAATGTTCTAATAATATTTTTAGTCCTAATAGAATTAATATACAACCTCCAACTAATTCTGCATTTCTTTCATAAGCATCGCCAAATCTGTTTCCAATTTTTGTTCCTATAACAGATAAAACAAATGTGATAATTCCAATTAGAGTTATAGCTAATATTAAATTAACATTTAAAAAGGCAAATGTAATTCCAACTGCTAATGCATCTATACTTGTTGCAACTGCTAATACAAACATTGTTTTAAAACTAACATCATCATTGCAATTTTCACTTTCATCTCCAAATGAATCTTTTATCATTTTTCCACCAATAATGCCTAGCAACATGAATGCAATCCAATGATCTACACTTGTAATTAAACTTTCAAATGCTGAACCTAAATAGTACCCTATTACTGGCATTAATGCTTGAAATCCACCAAAATACAATCCTATTATAATTGCCTTTTTCCAATCCATTTTTTTCATTGAAATTCCCTTGCATACTGATACTGCAAAAGCATCCATTCCTAATCCCATACTTAATAATAATAATTCAAGTACACCCATTTTTACACCTTCTTATTTAATTTCATACAAAACATAATTGTACTATTATATATCTACTCTGACAAGTATTTTTAAAATTTTTCTCTATTTATTTTATATAAAATTGGGCGTTTTTATGACTATCTCAATTTCATAAAAGCAGATAATTTAAAATTATCTGCTTTTCTTTATTATGATATAGATGCATTATAAATTTTAACTATAACATCGTTTAATTTTGCATCAAATTCTTCTTGAGTTTGATGTGCATTT
>CAKPLQ010000025.1 GCA_934167685.1 uncultured Clostridia bacterium
GAAGAAGGTAAAAAGGCATATTGGCATACAACTTCACATATAATGGCACAAGCAATAAAAAGATTATTTCCAAATGTTCAATTAGCAATAGGACCAGCAATAGCAAATGGATTTTATTATGACTTTGATACAGAACACAGATTTTCAGAAGAAGATTTTGAAAAAATAGAAGCAGAAATGAAGAAAATAATAAAAGAAGACTTACCACTTGAAAGATTTGAACTTTCTAGAGAAGAATCAATCAAATTAATGAAAGAAGCTAAAGAAAGTTACAAAGTAGAATTAATAGAAGAATTGCCAGAAGGAGAAGTAATCTCATTCTACAAACAAGGAGAATATGTAGATTTATGTGCAGGACCTCATTTAATGAGTACAGGAAAAGTAAAAGCAGTAAAATTATTATCAACATCAGGAGCTTATTGGAGAGGTGACGAAAAAAACAAGATGTTACAAAGAATCTATGGAATATCTTATCCAAAGGCAAGTCAATTAGAAGAATATTTAAAATTGCTAGAAGAAGCTAAAGAAAGAGACCACAGAAAAATAGGAAAAGAGCTTGAATTATTTATGACACATGAATTAGTAGGGTCAGGGCTTCCAATGTATTTACCACATGGCGCAACAATAAGAAGAACATTAGAAAGATATATTCAAGACAAAGAAATAGAATTAGGATATGATCATGTATATACACCATGCCTTGCAAATGTTGAACTATACAAAACAAGTGGACATTGGGACCATTACAAAGAGGATATGTTCCCTGCAATGAAAATGGATAATGAAGAAATGGTATTAAGACCAATGAACTGTCCTCATCATATGTTGATATATAAGAGCAAAACACGTTCTTACAGAGACTTACCAATTAGAATTGGAGAACTTGCAAATGACTTTAGATATGAAAATAGTGGAGCTGTTTGTGGTTTAGAGAGAGTTAGACAAATGTGTCAAAATGATGCTCACTTATTTGTTAGACCAGATCAAATAAAAGAAGAAGTTGGAAACGTATTACAATTAATCAAAGAAGTATATCAAAAAGATTTCGGATTTTCTGCAGATTCATTTAAATACAGATTATCATTAAGAGACAAGAATAACAAAGAAAAATACATTGACAATGATGAAATGTGGGAAACAGCTGAAGCACAATTAAGGGCTATATTAAAAGATATGAATATTGATTTCTACGAAGCCGAAGGAGAAGCTGCATTCTATGGACCAAAGATTGATATACAAATCAAAACAGCATTAAACCATGATATAACAATACCAACTTGTCAATTGGATTTTGCATTGCCAGAAAGATTTGATTTAAGCTTTATAGGAGAAGATAACAAAGAACATAGACCAGTAGTAATCCATAGAGCAATACTAGGTTCTTCTGATAGATTTATTTCATTCTTGATTGAAGAAACTAAAGGATTATTCCCAGTATGGTTATCACCTGTACAAGTAAAATTGCTACCTATTACAGATAATCAAGTTGAGTATGCAAAAAAAGTTGAAACTGAGTTAAAGAGACATAAAGTTAGAGTTGAATTAGATGAATCTAATGAAAAAATTGGATACAAAATTAGAAAAGCTCAACTTGAGAAAGTTCCATATATGTTAGTTCTTGGAGCAAAAGAACAAGAGGGAAATCTTGTTGCAGTTCGTTCTAGAAAAGATGGAGATATTGGAACAATGAAGGTAGATGAATTTGTTACAAAAGTGCAAGAAGAAATTGATAATAAAGTTATAGGATAGAAAAACATAAATTATATGCTGTCTTTTTCACATAAAATTCACAATTTCATAGTAAAATAGTAATATTTAAAAGAGAAAGGGTGAGTTACCATGCTACAATTAAAAGGAATAACCAAAAATTATCTATCAGGAGATAATGAAGTAAAAGCTCTAAAAGGAATAGACCTAGAATTTAGAGAAAGCGAATTTGTATCAATATTAGGGCAAAGTGGATGTGGAAAAACCACAATGTTAAATATTATAGGCGGATTAGATAGATACACATCAGGAGACTTGGTGATTAATGGAAAATCAACAAAACAATTTAAAGACAAAGACTGGGATACATACAGAAATCACTCAGTAGGATTTGTATTCCAAAGTTATAACTTAATACCACATCAAACAGTATTAGCAAATGTCGAATTAGCACTTACAATATCAGGAGTAGGAAAAGAAGAGAGAAGAAAAAGGGCAATTGATGCACTAACAAAAGTAGGATTAGGTGACCAAATAAATAAAAAGCCAAATCAAATGTCAGGCGGACAAATGCAAAGAGTTGCAATAGCAAGAGCATTAGTAAATGATCCAGACATTTTGCTTGCAGATGAGCCAACAGGAGCGTTAGATTCTAAGACAAGTGAACAAGTAATGGAAATATTAAAGGATATTTCAAAAGACAGGTTAATAATAATGGTAACACACAACCCAGAATTAGCAGAAAAATATTCATCAAGAATAATTAAATTATTAGATGGAAAAGTTACAGATGATTCAAATCCATATACTGCAACAAAGAAAGATTTAGACAAAGCAAGAACTAAAAAAGAAAAATCAGGAAAAGCGTCAATGAAATTTGCAACAGCAGTACATCTAAGTTTAAATAATTTAATGACTAAAAAAGGAAGAACATTTTTAACATCATTTGCAGGTTCAATAGGAATAATAGGAATTGCATTAATTCTTTCATTATCAAATGGAATGCAATCATATATAAATAAAGTAGAAAAAGATACATTATCATCATATCCGATAACAGTTGAAGAATCATCTATTGATATGACAAGTATGATGGAAGCAATGATGGGAAAAAGTAATGAAGAAGAACATGAAAATGATAAAATCTATTCAAGAACAATAATGGGAGATATGTTAGAAACGTTATCAAGTAAAGTTCAGACAAACAATTTAAAAGAATTTAAGAATTTCTTAGAAAATGGTGATAGCGACATTAAAAATTATATAAATGCAATTCAATATGGATATAATTTAGATTTAAATATTTACAAAGAAAAAGAAGATGGAAGTGCATATAAAGTAAATCCAAGTTCAGTATTAGAAAAAATAGGATTTGGAGATATGGTAAAAGCACAAGAACAATCAAGTTCAATAATGTCAACAAGTAGTGCAATGATGACAGAAACTGATGTATGGACAGAAATGCTTGATAATAAAGACTTAATAAATTCACAATATGATGTACTAGCAGGAAGAATGCCAGAAAAATATAATGAAGTTGTATTAATAGCAGATAAAAATAACGAAGTAAGTGATTATACTTTATATTCATTAGGAATAAAAGATGTTTCAGAACTTGGAAATGCGATGGAAAAATTAAAAAATGGCGAAGAAATAAAAACAAATGATGATAAAAATAGTTATTCATATGATGAACTTTTAAATTACAAATTTAAAGTTTTATTAAATACAGATTACTATAAAAAAGTCGGAAACATATGGCAAGATATGACAAATGATGAAGATTATATGAAACAAATAGTAGACAAGGCAGAAGAAATTCAAATTGTAGGAATTATCAAACCAAATGAAAATACAGTAGCATCATCTTCAGCAGGATTAATTGGATATAACAAAGAATTAAAAGAATATGTTATAAATAAAGTAAATGATGCAGAAATAGTAAAAGAGCAAAAAGCTAATCCAGAGATAAATGTATTTACAGGAATTAAATTTCCAGAAGATACAAATGGAACATTTGACTATACACAATTATCAGATGAGCAAAAAGCTTATATGGCAACACTTTCAGAAGCAGAGCTTGCCCAATTAATGCAAACATATTCTAATAATGCTTCAGCAACTTATGACAACAATTTGAGCCAATTAGGTGTGGTAGATTTAGATACTCCATCAACAATAAATTTATACCCTAAGGATTTTGATTCAAAAGATAAGATTGCAGACATTATAACAGATTATAATAATAAACAAACAGGACAAGGTAAAGAAGAAAATGTTATTAATTATACAGATTTTGTTGGAATTATGATGAGTTCTGTTTCAACTATAATTAATGTAATTAGTTATGTATTAATTGCATTTGTAGGAATTTCTTTAGTAGTTTCATCAATAATGATAGGAATAATAACATATATATCAGTACTTGAAAGAACCAAAGAGATTGGCATTTTACGTAGTATAGGAGCCTCTAAGAAAGACGTTTCTAGAGTATTTAATGCAGAAACATTACTTGTTGGTTTAGTTGCAGGTTTAATAGGTATAGGTGTAACTTTATTGTTAGATATACCAATTAATATTGTGATTGAACATATTGTTAGTATTTCTGGTATTGCTAAACTTCCTTGGGCAGGCGGAATTATTTTGGTTGCTATTAGTGTTGGATTAACTATGCTTGCAGGTTTAATTCCAGCTAGATTTGCTGCTAAACGTGATCCAGTTGAAGCTTTAAGGAGCGAATAAAAATTGCACCGTTGGGACCGGTTCTCATCGGTGCAACAGATATATTTCTAGTATTTTGGAAATATATCTATTTTTGTATCTCTAATTTTTGTGAAAAATGCATGAATATATCTCCAAAAAATGTGAAAAAAAGCAAAAAACATCTCCAAAAAATGTGAAAAAACTTGATATTTTATAAAAAAAGGAATATAATAAAAGTAGAAATGTTATAAAAGGATGATTGCTATGAAGAGAAAAATTTATAATGAATTATTAAATTGGAAAGATAACTCAATAAATATACCATTAATGATTATTGGTGCTCGACAGATTGGGAAAACATATATTATAAAAGAATTTTGCCAAAACGAATTTGAAAATTATGTATATATAAATTTATTGGATAATCCTCAAATTGTTGAGCTTTTTGAACAGGTAATTCCAACAGAAGAAAAATTTACAAAGTTAAAATTAATATTAAATACTGATATAGATTTAGAAAAAACGATAATATTTTTTGATGAAATTCAATTAAGTGAAAAATTAATTAGTAATTTAAAATACTTTTGCGAATCTGATAAGCCTTTTAAAATAATATGTGCTGGAAGTTTACTTGGAGTTAAAATAAATAGATTTCATTCGTCATTTCCCGTGGGTAAAGTAAAAATGGAATATATGTATCCAATGGATTTTGAAGAGTTTTTGATGGCAACATCAAGCCAAGGATTGATTGATGAGGTATATAATTGTTATAAAAATAATATGCCAATGCTTGAAGGATTACATGAAAAATTGTTGAATTTGTATAGATTATATTTATGTGTAGGAGGAATGCCACAAGCAGTGCAGAATATTGTGGATGTAAAGCAAAATATTTTTGACTTTGATAAAGATATCATAAGAAATATAATAGATTCGTATTTGAATGACATGAATCAATATATATTGAATAATACAGAAAAATCTAAAATAGAAGCTATATATAAATCTATACCGAATCAATTAGGAAATGTTAGTAATAAGTTTCAGTATACAAAAATTAATACAAATGCAAGAAGTAGAGATTATGAATCTGCATTACAATGGCTTATTTCAAGTACAATGATATATAAATGTGATTTGCTAAAAACAATTCAAATTCCTCCGAAAGCTTATGCAGATGAAGAATATTTTAAATTATATATAAGTGATGTTGGATTATTATCTTCATTACTTGAAATTCAATATAATGATATTCTTTTAGATAATAATTTTTTATATAAAGGGAATATTGCAGAGAATTATGTGGCTTCTCAACTTGTAAGAAATGGTATCAGTTTGTATTATTGGAAGTCTAATAGTGATGCAGAAATAGATTTTATTTTATACAATCAAGATGGTTTGATTCCAATAGAAGTAAAAGCATCTGATAATATTACATCTAAAAGTTTGAATAGTTATGTAAAGAAATATAATCCTAAATATTCAATTCGAGTTTCTAGTAAAAACTTTGGATTTGAGAATAATATAAAGTCAGTTCCATTATATGCTACTTTTTTAATAAAATAAAAATTTTTTTGCTTAGAGCCAATTAGATTTTAAGAATTTACAACAAAAGTTGTTGCAATTGCAACAACTTTTTATTTTTTTAGAGATATAATATGGCTATCAAAAATAAAGGGAGGAAAACAAAAGTGAAAATCATAAAAAGAGATGGAAAAACAGTTGACTATAATTCAGAAAAAATTGAAATAGCAATAAAAAAAGCTAATAAAGAAGTAAGAAAAAAAGAAAGAGCAACAGATGAAGAAATACATGAAGTTATAGCATATATAGAAAGTCTTGATAAAAAAAGAATGTTAGTTGAAGATATTCAAGATATAATAGAACAAAAATTAATGGAACTTGAAAAATATCAATTAGCCAAAAAATATATTACATATAGATATACAAGAGAACTTGTTAGAAAAGCGAATACAACAGACCAATCAATAAAAGAATTAATTGAAGGAGAAAGCGAATATTGGAATAATGAAAATTCTAATAAAAATGCAAAAGTTGTAACAACACAAAGAGATTATTTGGCTGGAATAACAAGTACAGATATAACAAGAAGATTTTTACTTCCAGAAGATATTGTAAAAGCACATGATGAAGGAATAATACATTTTCATGATGCAGACTATTTTGCACAAAACGCTTTACACAATTGTGAATTAATTAATTTAGACGATATGTTACAAAACGGAACAATTATAAATGGTGTAATGATAGAAAAGCCACATAGATTTATTACAGCAGCAACAATAGCAACACAAATAATACTTGCAGTAACATCATCAAGTTATGGTGGTGCAACAGTATCTCTTTCGCATTTAGCACCTTTTGTAAGAGATAGTTATAATAAATATTATAAAAAATATAAAGCAAGAAATCTAAAAGAGGCAGAATGTAAAAAATTTGCTGAGCAAGATACAAGAAAAGAAGTAGAAGATGGAGTTCAAACATTTAATTATCAAGTAAATTCAATGACAAATACAAATGGACAAGCACCATTTTTATCAGTATGTATGTACTTAGGAGAAACAGAAGAATATAAAGATGAACTAGCAATGATAATTGAAGAATTTTTGAAACAAAGAATACAAGGATTCAAAAATGAAAAAGGAATTTATATAACACCAGCATTTCCAAAGCTTTTATATGTTCTTGAAGAAGACAATATAAACAAAGATAGCAAATATTGGTACTTAACAGAACTTTCAGCAAAATGTACAGCAAAGAGAATGGTGCCAGATTACATATCAGAAAAAGTAATGAAAGAATTAAAAATAAATGAAAAAGGCGAAGGAGATTGCTATCCATGCATGGGATGTAGGTCATTCCTTACACCAGATAGAATGATGAGCCTTGGAAATATAGCAAAAGCTAAGAATTATGTTGAAGGTAAGGGAAAATATTATGGAAGATTTAACCAAGGAGTTGTTACAATAAATTTACCAGATGTTGCACTTTCTTCAAAACAAGATATGGATAAATTTTGGAAAATATTTGATGAAAGATTAGAATTGTGTCACAGAGCATTACAATTAAGACATGAAAGGCTAAGTAAAGTAACAAGCGACGTTGCACCAGTTTTATGGCAACATGGTGCTCTAGCAAGACTAGGAAAAGGGGAATCTATTCACGAATTATTACACCATGGTTATTCAACAATTTCATTAGGATATGCCGGCTTATATGAATGTGTAAAATATATGACAGGACATAGTCATACAGACCATGGCGAAGGAGAAGAATTTGCTCTAGAAGTAATGCAAAAATTAAATGATAAATGCCAAGAATGGAAAGAACAAGAAGATATAGATTATAGTGTATATGGAAGTCCAATAGAATCTACAACATACAAGTTTGCAAAATGTTTAAAGCAAAGATTTGGAACAGTTGAGGGAATAACAGATAGAGATTATGTAACAAATTCTTACCATGTTCCTGTATTTGAAGAAATTGATGCATTTTCTAAATTAAAATTAGAAAGTGAATTCCAAAAATTAAGTCCAGGAGGTGCGATATCTTATGTTGAAACACCTAACTTGCAAAATAATATAGAAGTAGTACTTCAAATAATTAGATTTATTTATGATAATATAATGTATGCAGAATTAAATACTAAATCAGATTATTGCCAAAAATGTGGATATGATGGAGAAATCTTAATTGATGAGAATTTGGAATGGTATTGTCCAAATTGTGGCAACAGAGACCATAATACATTAAATGTTGCTAGAAGAACTTGTGGTTATATTGGAAGTAATTTCTGGAACAAAGGAAGAACTCAAGAGATAAAAGAAAGAGTACTTCACATTGATAATAAGGATGATGAGTAGTATGAAATATAATAAAATAAGAAAGATGGATATTTCTAATGGACCAGGTGTTAGAGTATCAATATTTATGCAAGGTTGCAGTTTTAATTGCAAAAATTGCTTCAATCCGGAAACACATGATTTTAATGGAGGCAAAGAGTTTGATGACAGTACAATCGATAGAATTTTAGAATTATGTGATAATGAAAATGTAGAAGGTTTATCTATTTTAGGTGGTGAACCAATGCATCCAAAGAATATTAATGGTACGACTAAACTTGCCAAGGCTTTTAAAGAGAAGTATCCAGATAAAAATGTTTGGGCTTGGTCAGGTTTTAAGTTTGATAAGGATTTAAAGGATAAAGAGGTTGTTAAGTATTTGGATGTTCTTGTTGATGGCCAATATGTTGATGAACAACATAATCCTAAACTTGAGTGGAGAGGTTCTGAAAATCAAAGAGTTATTGATGTTCAAAAAAGCTTGGAACAGAATAAAATTGTGATGATTTAAATGTTCTCACTTGTGGTTGGTGCGAGTAATAAATCATACCATTTCGTTAAATGTTATATGTTAATGTTAGTGCAATAAATTAGTAAAAAGGAAAGCCTTTAAAAGGGCTTTCTTTTTATTTGGAAGTAAAAAAGTTGCTAAAGCTTATTTTTTATGATATAAAAAGAAAATAACAATAGTAATAAAAATTGCAATATTTTGAAACTTTTTAAAAATTCAACTGTATGTATATATGAAAGCAGGTAAAAATATGGAAAAAGATTTAGATATAAAATTATATAATGAATATTTAGACGGAAACAAAGAAGCTTTTGAAACATTATACAACAAGTATGAGAAGAAAATACAATATTTTATATATAATATAGTTAAAGATTATCAAAAAGCAGAAGACATTACTCAAGATGTGTTTATTTATGTTATGCAAAATAGAATAAAACAAGGATATACATTCAAATATTATATATATTTGGTTGCCAAAAGCAGAGCATATAATTATATAAATACAGAGAAAAATAGAATGAAAATAAATGAACAGTATTTTTCAAATGAATCAGATCAGGTTGAACAAGATGTTGCAGATATTGTAACTAGAAATGAAAAAAGAAAAGAAATATTGAATGCAATAAATATGTTAGATGATAAATATAAAAATGCAATATATTTAGTAAAAATCGAAGAGTTAACCTATAGAGAAACAGCACAAATACTTGAAATGTCTGTTCAAAATGTCAAAAATCTTATCCATAGAGGCAAAAAAGAATTATACAAAATTTTAATAAAGAAAGGATATGATGAAATGAACAAAGTTTTAAAAATATGTATTATTATTTTATGTGCAACTTTTATATTATCTGGAGTTACTTATGCAACAATAAAGATTATCGAAAATGTAAAAGGAAAAGCAGAAATAACACCAACATATACAAGTAAATTATCATCAACAGACACAAACAAAGTATGGTGTGGAACATTTAATCTAGTATGGAATGATTTTATGAATGATGTTATTGGAGGAAAAATAGAATTTGAAGATGGACCATCAGAGTTAGCAGATGAATTAAATAAGCAGTCATTTACAGTAAATGAACTAAATCCTAATTCATATTTCAAAAAACATGGTGTAGCAACATTTGATTTAAAAAATCAAATTGAAAATGGAATAAAACAGAGATTTAATGAAGATAGTAAAATATTAGATAAAGTAGAATGGGGAAATTCAGATGTATATGTTTTATATGCAATGTTAAAGAAAGAATTTAATTATTTAGAAAAATTTCCAACACTAAAAGATGACACATTCGGGAATTCTGAACAAAAGGTAAAATATTTTGGAATTGAACCAGATACATTGCAGACTGCAAGTAAAAATATAGAAATACTATTCTATAATTCCAAAGAAGATTTTGCAATAAAGTTGAAAACAAAAGAAAATGAAGAGGTTTATTTATATAGAACAACTGGTGAAAACAAGTCTTTCGAAGAAAATTATAAAGAAATGTTAGAAAAACAAGCACAATATACCGGAGATAAAAAATGGAACAAAATTGATGTTTTAAATATACCATTTATAAAAATCAGTGATGAAATAAATTATGATGAATTGTGTGGAAGAATGATAAAAGGAACTAATTGGTATATTAGACAGGCGATTCAGACAATAGATTTTGAGTTAAACAATTATGGTGGAAGTGTAAAAAGTGAGGCTTTAATAGAAGCTTTAAAAGAAGCAGTATTTGAAAAGGGCAGAGAATTTATTTATAATGACGATTTTATTCTATATTTGAAAGAAGAAGATAAAGATAAACCTTATTTTGCATTAAAAGTTGATGATACAGATATATTAGTTAGTGCAGAAGAAAATTAGGAAAATAGAATAAATTAATATAATTTGTATTAATGTTACAGAAATATTACAATTCTGTAACATTTTCTTTTTTTAAGACAAAATAAAATCTTTTATGATATAATTAAAATGAATTTTTATATATTTTGAGGGATGAATAGATGGAAAAAGAAATGTTTGATATAGAGAAATTTAATGTAATAAGTGATGAAGAAAATTACTATTTTTTTAGGTCACTAGAACCAGGAGATGTAGAAGACCTAGAAAAAGGTATTATTAAAGATGGAGAAAATTACCAGAAGTTAAGAACAGACAGAGAAAGATGGGAAGAAACACATCAAGAAGCTCCAAGATGGAATGCTGAAAGTACAGTATCATTAGAGGAAATGTATAATCATATAAAAATTCATTATAGTTTACAAACAAATTGTATATCATTGTCAAGCAATGCCAATGTGGCAAGAACATATGGAGAAACTTTTAGTGATAAATATGTTATGATAAAAGTTCCTAAAAAAGAGATGGGAGAAAAAGTCTTTCATGCTGGGCAATATATGTTAGATGAAATCGAGAAAAAAGTAGAACAAAGAATTACAGAAGGTGGAATTTCTGAAAATATATTAAAAGATTTACAAGAAGTAGAAAATGCCAAAACATCTGATGAAATTAAAGAATTAATAAAAAGAAAATATAAAACACCAAAAAAATTAGATGAGACTAAAGCAAGACCAAACAAAGGAATAAGTTATAAATCACCACATGCAAGAGTAAGCAGTTGGCAATCATTAGATGAAAAGCAAACTTTAGAAAAAAATAAGATAATTGCAAAACTTACAATATTAGAACACAAAAAATTGATGGAACCTCTAATGTCACATTCAGCTAATAATAATCTATTAGTACGAACTGTAGGAAATGCGTTTGCTTCTAGTGAACAAATATATTATGGGGATATTGAAGGTAATAGAATTACAGATATATCTAAAGAAGCATTGGATATGTTTGGTTTGTTGCAACAGGTAGAAGGTCAAGACAAACAAATTGTTGATGAATTAAAAAGAGAGTTAATTCGATTTGTAAATGGTGGTAATAAAATAGAAATACCAGAAAATAGTATATTAAAAAGTGAAGCACAAGCAAAAGATGATATATCAATAGAAGAAATGTATGAATTAACAGATGGAAAAGTAGAATATGGAGAGGCTAGTTCTATTGTTAAAAATTTATTTTATTTAGCCAAAGGTCAAGCGTTAGCAAGAGTGCTAGCAAAAGAATTAAGAAAGATAACCAATAATAATTCTAAATATAAAGAAGTAATTAAATACATAGAAGATAATGGATTTGAAATAGAGCCAAAGATAATAACAAGGCAGAGTAATAAAGGCTATAAATTGAGCGAATCTGTTAATTTGAATTTAAAACCAGATGAAAAAGAATTAGTAGAACAAATAAAATTACTTTTAGATGAAGAACAAGATGAGATAATTAAAAGTGGAGGTTTGTCAAATGTTCAAGGATTGATTACTGATAATTTTTCTAAGCTACAAAAAGAAGAGCAAATATCAAAAGAAAGATATTATGCAGAAGCGATATTTTCTATGTATGATTGGAAAGAGATTGGAATTGATGAATTTTCAGTTGCAGAAAGAGAAAATTTAATTCAGAGAATACAAAAAGAAAATTGTGTAGATGTATATAGGCAACTAGAGAAACAAGGAATTGCAAGAAAAGATATTCCAAGAATTTTATTAAATACAATAACAGGCAGAAAAGATAATTTAGATGAAGAACTTTCAATAGAGCAAGTAGAAAGATTTTTAGGGTATTATGATGTACCTAATACTGGAATAAAGTTAAGGCCATATCAACAAAAAGCCACAGATAATACGGATAAAATATTAGAAAACAACAGATTTGCATCAGTAATTCTGCCAACAGGTGGAGGAAAAAGTTTTATTGCTTTAGACCAATTGATTAAACATCAAAATGATAAAATGCTATATTTAGCGCCACAAAATGAAATTTTGGAGCAGATGAAAGACTATGTAATAAAATACATACATGGACCAGTAAATTCATTAGGAAAAAGCAAAGATGAGTTAGTTGCAGAAGTGTTTCCAAATTTGAAATTTGCTACATATTCAAGTTTACTTTCAAAAGATGAAGAAGAATTAAAAGAAAAATATGATTTTATTACTTTAGATGAATTACACAGAACAGGTGCATCAGAGTGGGGAGACAGATTAAATACATTATTAGATAATCAACCAGAAACAACAAAAGTGTTAGGAATAACTGCAACACCAAGAAGAGATGCAGATGGTAAAAATATGGCTAATGAAATTGCAGAAAGATTAGGATATACCAATAAGGATGCTGTTAGAGGAAAACATGTAGCAATAAATATGAGCTTGACAAATGCAATAAGAATGGGGTTAGTAGTAAATCCTAAACTAGTTAGCTGTGCATATACTTTAAAAACAGATGGTAGCTTAGATAGATTAAAAAATAAAATTGACCAGATAGAAGATATTAAAGTAAGAAATGAGAAACTAGAAAAATATGAAAAATTAAGAAGAAATATAGATAAAGCAGAGGGAATACCAGAAATATTACAATCAAATGTGAAAAAAGGTGGAAAGTATATAGTATTTTTGCCAATGGTAGATGAGCTTGAAGATGAAGATGGAAATAAGATTGGTAGAAAAAAAGGAAAAGCTAAAATAGCAGATTATGAAAAACAAATAGCCGAATATTTTAAAGGCTCAGATATAACCCCAAATTTTCATTCAATGCTTGGAGAATATGGAGATAAATCCAATGCCAAAAGACTAGAAGAATTTCAGAGTAGAAACACTGATGATACAGAATTTATGCTTGTAATGAATAAAGCAAATGAAGGACTACATTTAGATAAATTGGATGGAATGATATGGTTACGCCCTATGGATGAAAATTCTAGAATACTATATTTACAGCAGTTAGGAAGAGTAATATATTCAGAAGACCCTGACAATCCAACAAAAGAGGAAGATAGACCAGTAGTAATTGACTTAGTAAATAATACATTAAAGGTTAATTGGAAAAATGAGATTACAGAACAAGATGATATAGAAATGCTGAATATTATTATTGACTGGACTGGAAAACATGATGGAATATTACCAGATATAAATAGCAATGATAAAGAAGAAAATGGTTATGCGCGAGTTTTGAAAGAGATACAAAATAAGTATAAAGAGTACTTGAATAATAATTTTGAAGATTTGACTGATGAGCAAATAGATGAGGTTCAAGAGATTTTAAGACTTGGTGCTGAAATTGATTTATGGCAAAGCGAGTTGCCTGATAGAATCGCTAGAAAAGGTGAAAATAGGAATAATGGTATTCACAATAGTTATGAAGGACCTTTTGAACTTGGGGGTGTGGAGAAGGATTTTGTTGAATTTGAAGAAGAGGTAGATAATGCTAATAATATTGTTGATAAATTTATAAGAAAATTAGAAGTATTAACAGAGCTTGGAGTAGATGTTTCTAAATTACAAAATAATGATACAATAAAAACATTAGCAGAAAAGTCAAATATTGAAATAAAAGAAGAACAAGAAAATACGATTGGAATTGAATTAAATGATAAAATAGGAAAAGCAAGAGCATATATTGCTAGTACATATAGAGGAACAGGAGAAGGGACAAAGCCAACAGAAGACCAAGTAAAAAGATTATTAGAGCTAGGAATTAATCTTAAAAAAAGAGATGTAGCGCAAGAACTTATAGAAAAAATAGAAAAATTGACAGAGATGGGAGTAGATGTTTCTAAATTACAAAATAATGATACAATACAAACATTAGCAGAAAAATCAGGAGTGAACATAGCAGAAGACCAAGCAAATAAGCTTGGAATTGAATTAAATGATAAAATAGGAAAATCAAAAAAGGATATTGCTGATGCATATAGGGGGAAAAGAAGAGATAGAACAAAGCCAACAGAAGACCAAGTAAAAAGATTATTAGAGCTAGGAATTAATCTTAAAAAAAGAGATGTAGCGCAAGAATTTATAGAAAAATTAGAAAAATTGACAGAGATGGGAGTAGATGTTTCTAAATTACAAAGTAATGATACAATACAAACATTAGCAGAAAAATCAGGAGTGAAAATAACGGAAGACAAAGCAAATAAGCTTGAAATTGAATTAAATGATAAAATAGGAAAGGCAAAAGATAAAATTGCTAGTGTATATAGAGGAACGGGAAAAGGGACAAAACCAACAGAAGAACAAGTAAAAAGATTATTAGAGCTGGGAATTAGCTTGGAAAGAAAGAGAAGGACTTCAAAAGAAATAGCAGAAGCAACAATCAGTTCAATAAAAGACATAGAACTAGCAGACAAAGAAGACAAAGCATTACAAGAACTAGTAGAAAAAAATAAAACACAGAAGAAGGAGGAACAGAAATAATGAGTAATCGAGAAAATGCATATACAGAAGTATATACAATCTTACAAGAATTAAATGAAGAAGAATATAGTAAAATTCCTCCAGAAATATTAGAAACAATAGAAGAAAATATGAACGAAGAATATGAGTTTGTATTAGATGACGAGTTGGAATTAAAAGAACAACAAATGTTACCAGAGACTAAAGCAATACTATTCAATCTGTTTAGAGATTATTTGGCAACAACAGAGCAAAAAGAAAAAATAATTAAAATGCAAAATGAAGAAAGACAAAAGAATGAATTGAAAAAACAACAAAATTATAATGTTGATGTATTTCAAAATAAAACAAAGATAAGTACAAAAACAATTGAAAATCAAGATAATGAATTGATTAAATACAAAGAAAGTATTTTTAGTAAAATATGCAACTTTTTTAAGATACATTTTCAAAGAAAGAGGTATTGAAAAAAAGGAATATTTTATAATAAGCGCTGATGAAAAAGACAATTTTAAAATCATATTGCACAAATGTTAAAAGAACTTAAAAATGCATAATTAAATAGTATTTAATTATAACAGTAAAAATAGAATAGAGTAGAAACTAAAAATTTCTGCTCTATTTTAAAATATTTTTAATAATATCAATAACTTCATTTTCCATAATATCATAATTAATTTGAGGATGTTTATGATAAACAATCTCATGACACAAGTTATCAACCATATTAATAATAATATGAACTTTTTCTCTAGGATTTTCAAGATGAATATTATTGTTTTCAAGTAAAGTGACAATTTTTTCAGTAGTTTCAAACTCGAAATTTTTAAATATAGCAGAAATATCACTATCCAAATGTGACATAGCAATAAGCTCCTCATGAGCTTTTTTAGAAATAGTATGAGTTTCTATAAATTTATCAATCATAGTATTCAAAAGTTTATCAAAATTATTTATTTCAATTTTTTGACTTTCTAATACATTAATCATAGGGAACATTATACTATTTGAATATTGTTTAATACCTTCTATAAATATATCTTTTTTATCATTAAAATATTGATAAATTATACCTGTTGAGACTCCTGCACTTTCTGCAATATCTGGGGTGGATGTATTATAATACCCTTTTTCACACATAAGTTCAAAGCCTTTTTCTATTATTTTATTTCTTTTTTCAATTGATCTTTTTTGAGTTGGAATTCTAGTCATTTTATGCACCTCTTAGAGTTTATTATACATTCATAAATGTGAAAAATCAAGAAAAGTAAAAAAATAACCCCCTATACAGGGATTGGAATTAATGTATAGGGGAATAAATTAATTTTTAGTTAAATTTTCAGATTCGAGATTAGATAATCTAAAGTCAAGACTTTTAAGATTTGATAAAATGTCATCAAGTTTTTCATTAATATCCATGGAAATCACCTCCTTAACAAAAAAATATATAACAATTTTGAAATAAAAAATAATGAATTAAAAACTATAGCAAAAGTATACAGTTAAATAGAGTATTTGTCAATACAAAAATTAATAAATGAACAATAAAAAGCTCGAAAGATTGTGTAATAATTATTAGAAAACACAAATATGAAAAAACTTTCATATTCTATTGACTGAAGAAGGTAAAAGAAGTATAATCAAGAAAAAATAAAAGAGGGAAGGTTGAAAAAATTGTAATTATTTTTCAACCGGGTTTGTGCCTTAAGAAAGGAAGAAGATATAATGAAAGAACTAATCAAATTTGAAAATGTTAAAAAAACATATAACATTGGAGAAAAAAGTTTCAATGCATTAGACGGAGTAGACTTCACAATAAACAAAGGAGAATTTGTAGTAATACTAGGACCATCAGGAGCAGGAAAATCAACACTATTAAACTTATTACGGAGGAATGGACACAGTAACATCAGGAGAAATAACTGTAGAAGGAGAAAAAATATCAAATTACAATGAAAATCAACTAACAGACTATAGAGCAGAAAATATAGGATTCATATTTCAATTTTACAATATATTACCAACACTAACAGTATTAGAAAATGTGCAATTAATAAATGACATAGTAAAAGAGCCAAAAGATGCAAAAGAAATCTTAAAAGAAGTAGGATTAGAACAACATTCAAATAAATTTCCAAACCAATTATCAGGAGGAGAACAACAAAGAGTATCAATTGCAAGAGCAATAGCAAAAAATCCAGTATTGCTATTGTGTGATGAGCCAACAGGAGCATTAGATTCTAAAACAGGTGTAGAAGTATTAAAATTATTAAAAAAGCAATGTGATGCAAACAATGGAGAAAATACAGTAATTATAGTAACACATAACAGTTTGATTGCAGAAGTTGCTGATAGAGTTATAAGACTAAAAAACGGAAAAGTAGAAAGCAACGAAATAAATAATCAACCAAAAAATATTGAGGAGGTAAATTGGTAATGTTAAAAAGAAAAATGTTTCGAGATATAAGACTTAACTTATCACAATTTATCACAATATTTTTAATGATATTCTTAGGAGTAATGGTATATGCAGGTGTAAGGTCTTATATGGAAGGTATGCAAAATACTGCAAATGTTTTTTATAGTGAGAATAATTTACAAGATTTAGATGTAGTAGGACAAAAATTTACAGATGAAGATTTAGAAAATATCAAAAATATAGAACATGTAAAAAATGCAGAAAGAAAACTAACTATAACAGGAACAATGGAATCAGAAGAAGACAGAACATTGCAAATAAATTTTATAGAGTCAAATGAGATATCAAAATTTTATGTTGCAGATGGAAAAGCATTTAACAAAGAAACAAAAGGGGTATGGCTTGACCAATATTATGCAAATCATAACAATTTAAAAGTTGGAGATACAATCAAAATAAAATATGACAAAATGACTTTAGAAGAAGAAATCATAGGACTTATAAATATTCCAGACCATGTTTATGACATAAAAGATGAATCAGCAATATTCCCAAATCATATTGATTATGGATTTTGCTATTTGTCAACAAAAGAATTACCAGAAAATATGTCCATATATAATTATGTGATGGTAGATGTAGATAATGAAGAAAACAAAAACTATGTGAAAAATGAAATAGAAGATAAAGTAAAAGATGCAATTGCGGTAACAGACATAAAAGATGAGTTTTCGTATTCGTCTTATCAAAATGAAATTGAAGAAGGAGAAACATATGTGGGAGTATTTACAGGGCTATTCTTATTTATAGCAATCTTATCTGTTATTACAACAATGACAAGAGTGGTAAAAAAGCAAAGAATACAAATAGGAACATTAAAAGCATTAGGATTTAAGAAAACAAAAATAACAAATCATTATGTGGGATATGGATTTTGGATTGCAACATTTGCAGCAATAGTAGGACTAATAGTAGGCCCACTTTTTATAGGAAACTTATTTATAGGTATGGAAATGTCATATTTTCAAGTTCCAAATGGAAAAGCAGCAGTTTCAAATAGCAGTTTCTTAGTTGCAATAGCAGTAATACTTATAGTGTCACTTGTTACATATATCACATGTAGAAGCGAACTAAAAGAAAGTCCTGCAGAAACATTAAGAACAGAAATGCCAAATATAAAGAAAAATAGTTTGAATATTACAACAAAAGGAATATTTAAAAATATGGGATTTTCTTCAAAATGGAATATCAGAGATATCATAAGAAATAAAATGAGAACTCTTATGGGAATAGCTGGAATGGCAGGATGTTGTATGCTTTTAGTATGTGCATTTGGAATGTTAGATACAATGAAAAATTTTATTGACACACAATTTGAAAAGCTATATAATTTTGACTATAAATTAACTTTAAAAAGTGAATATACAGAAGACGTATTAGATAAAATAACAGCTGAATATGGAAATAATACTTCTAAAACTCTAGGAATAGAAGTCAAAAATGGAGATACTAGAGAAGCGAATAACATATTTGTAGATGATAGTAATTGTTATGTAAGATTTATAAAACATAATGGAGAATTTATGAAGCTTTCTTCAGATGATGGAGTATATGTTACAGAAAAATTAGCTAAAAACAAAGGATATAAAATAGGAGATAAAATTTCTTGGCATATTTATGGAGATGACAAATATTATGAAAGCGAAATAGTTGGATTTGACAGAGATCCACAAAATCAAAATATCAAGATGACTAGAAAATATTTAGAATCTTTAGGTATAGAATATAAGCCAGATGCTGTTTATACAAATAAAGACTTAAGCAATATTAAAGAAATTGATGGAGTAGAAATAATACAAGACAAACAAGCATTAGAAGATGGTATGAATAGTATGATTAACACGATGAAAACTATGATTATATTATTAATTGTTATTGCATCAATTTTAGGAGGAGTAATAATATACAATTTAGGAATATTGTCATTTACAGAAAAACAATATCAATTTGCCACACTAAAAGTACTTGGATTTAAAAATTCAAAAATAAAGAAAATATACATAAAACAAAATAATTGGATAACAATAATATCAATTATTCTAGGACTTCCATTAGGATATTATATGACAAGCTTTATTTTTAAAATGGCATTAGCAGAAACTTATGATTTTAGTAGTCATATCAAACTGTTATCATATATATGGGCTATAGTTGGAACTTTTATTGTATCTTATATATTTTCTAAGATATTGGCTAAAAAAGTTAACAAGATTGATATGGTTACAAGCTTAAAAGGAAATGAATAAAAATACGGAGGGATAAAGATGATTAAATTAGTATTGGTCAGACATGGACAAAGCATGTGGAATTTGGAAAACAAATTTACAGGTTGGACAGATGTTGAATTATCAGAACAAGGAATTAATGAAGCAAAAGAAGCGGGAAAAGTTTTAAGAGAACAAGGATTTCATTTTGATGTAGCTTTTACATCTGTATTAAAAAGAGCAGAAGATACACTTGATTATATATTAAAAGAAATGGGTGAAGAAAATATAGAAATAAAAAGAAGCTGGAGATTAAATGAAAGACATTATGGAGCTTTACAAGGACTAAATAAAGATGAAACAAGAGAAAAATATGGGGCAGAACAAGTGCTATTATGGAGAAGAAGCACAAATGTAAGACCACCAAAATTAGAAGAATCAGACCCAAGATATCCTGGTAATGATCCTAAATATAAAGATTTAACGAAAGATGAACTGCCTAAAACAGAAAATTTAGTAGATACAATTAAAAGAGTTGTTGAATATTGGGATTCTGACATAAAACCTGAGTTAGAGAATGGAAAAAGAGTTATAATTGCAGCTCATGGAAATAGTCTAAGGGGTTTAATAAAATATTTAGATGGTATGAGTGATGAAGATGTTATTAAACTCGAAATACAAACAGGTAATCCAATCTGTTATGAATTAGATGAAAATTTAAAACCTATAAGACATTATTACTTGAAAAATAAATAAATGAAATAAAGAACTATGTAAAATTATCAAATGGCATAGTTCTTTTACTTGCTTTTTAAAGAAATATATAGTAGAATAAGGTTTGTCAAATGATATACTAAAGCAAGAAAGGATGAAAAAATATGGAAGGAAAAATATCAGAACTATTAAAAGAAAAAATAGAAAAAAGTGAATATCCAGTTGTTGGAGCCAAATACAACAATGAATATAAAAATTTAGATGATGTAGTATCAAGCGAAGGAAAAATAGAATTAATAGACATCAATTCTAAAGAAGGAATGAAAATATATAGAAGAACATTAACTTATATAATGGGAAAAGCATTTTGGCATACATATCCAGGAGCATATGTAACAGTAAATTATCAATTATCAAACTCTATGTATTGTGACATAGACAATGTAGAAGTAACAGAAGAAATGCTAGAAAAAGTAAAAGCAAAAATGCAAGAAATAATCGAACAAGACTTAAAGATAGAAAAAAGAACAATGACTAGAGCAGAGGCGGAAAAATTTTACAATCATACCAATACATCAAAAGGAAGATTACAATTTGATATAGAAGAAAATCAAAATATACATATGTACTATTGTGATGATTATTTTAATTATTTTTACGAAACAATTGCAACACATACGGGAGCAACTAAAGTTTTTGATTTGCAAAAATATAGTAATGGATTTTTATTAAGATATCCAAGTACGCAGGATGTGAATGTTTTACCAGAATTTAAAGAAACTAAAAAACTATTATGGGCATTACAAGAATATGAAACGATTTATAAAGTTTTAAATGTTGGAACTGTATATAGATTAAACAAAACAGTAAAAGAAGATAAAATAAAATATTTAATATTATTATCAGAAGCATTACATGAGAAGAAAATATCACAAATAGCTGATAAAATAGCAAAAAGAAAAGGAGTAAAAATGGTTTTAATTGCAGGACCATCATCTTCTGGAAAGACAACATTTGCACAAAGACTAGGTATACAACTTAAAATCAATGGTTTAAGACCTGTAACAATTTCAGTAGATAATTACTTTGTGGAAAGACCACAAACTCCTAGAAACGAAAAAGGAGAATATGACTTCGAGAATATTAATGCAATTGATATAGATTTATTTAATAAACATTTATTAGCATTGTTGAATGGTGAAGAAATAGAAATGCCAGAATTTGACTTCCAAGAAGGAGTAAAAAAATACAATGGAAATAAAGTGAAAATGGAAAAAGACGATATATTAGTAATCGAAGGAATACATTGCTTGAATGATGAATTAACAAAAAGAATACCTCAAGAGCAAAAGTATAAAGTTTATATAAGTGCATTAACAGTGCTTAATATGGATGCATATAATAGAATTTCTACAACAGATACAAGATTAATAAGAAGAATTGTTAGAGATAATCAGTTTAGAGGATATTCAGCTAAAGATACGATTTCAACTTGGAATAATGTAAATATAGGAGAAGAAAAGAATATATTCCCATTCCAAGAAGAGGCTGATAGTATATTTAACACCTCACTAATATATGAATTAGGAGTATTAAGAAATGAGGCAATGCCATTATTAGAACAAATAACAAGAGAAGAGCCTGAATATGCTGAAGCTCAAAGATTATTGGAAATATTAAGATATTTTGAACCAATATCTAAAGATATTGTTCCATCTAATTCCTTAATCAAGGAATTCCTTGGTGGGGGAGACTTTAAGGGATAAATGCACCGATGAGAACCGGTCCCAACGGTGCAAAAAATGCACCGCAGGGACCGGTTCTCTGCCGTGCAGTAGGAGAGTGAAATGTTAGAAAAAAGTAAATTTACAAA
>CAKPLQ010000026.1 GCA_934167685.1 uncultured Clostridia bacterium
CGCATTTCCTGTTCCTTTTATATTTAAGGTTACATTTGTTATTGCTGCATATGCTATTCCAACTAATATTACAGCTATAACTAGCACTCCTGCTATTACTCTGTTTTCTGGTTTTCCCATTTTATTTTCCCCTTCTTTTGTTTTACTGCCAATTGGGATGCTTTTCTTTGACAGTTATTTTTGCTTCTATTTTAATCTATCATTTTACATATTTTTTGTCAATACATTTTTCTTTTATTTATTTTAATTCGGAAGTTTAACACTTTTTATTCTCAAAGAAGTGTCAAATTTAAGATTATAAATACGCTAAATTTGCAATTTATAATTTAAAATTTTTTTCTAAAATCTATAGACAAATCCAAAAAAATGTTGTATTATGTTATCCAGCAAGGCGGTGATATTAAAAACAATGACCTTTAGTACATTAATTAATTTATATTTTTTAATTTATATAATTAGTTTTTTTATTACAATATATTATTTATATACTTTTTTCGAATATCGATTATTTCACAATTTACAAGGTTCTAAACTAAAAATCAAACAAAAAATTGAAAAACAGGAGTGATATTATAAAACGTTTTATTTTTACAATTATTTATTTAACACTTATTTCAATATGTTTTTATCAGTTATTTTTTCCAATATATCAAGCAACTGAAATTGTTGTTTCCTTTGGTTTACATCCATCAGATATATGCTATGACAATCCTTTATTTTGGAAATACTTAAAAACAAGTTTCATATTTTTCCATATATTTTCTAATTTAATAATATTGAACTCTCTAATTTCAAGATTACAAATTTTTGAAACTAGCACAGTACTACAAGATAAAAAAGACAACAACATTTCTTCATTACAACTATTAATAGGAAAAAATATATTAAACCAAAAAAATATTTATTTGCCAGAAAGTGGTTTATATCAGAACTTTTTAATAACTGGAACAATTGGAACAGGAAAAACAAGTTCTGCCATGTATCCTTTTACAGAACAATTTATAAAGTATAACTCATTAAATCCAAATAAAAAATTAGGAATTTTAATATTAGATGTAAAAGGAAATTATTTCAAACAAGTAAAGCAATTTGCTCAGAAATATAATTTAGAAAAAGACATAATTGAAATTAGTTTAAATTCAAAAATTCGTTATAATCCTCTACATAAGCCAAACTTAAATCCAATTGTTTTAGCCAACAGACTAAAAACAATTTTGCTATTATTTTCTGAAAACAACACCGAATCTTTTTGGCTTGATAAAGCAGAACAAATTTTGGCAGAAAGTATTAAATTATGCAGACTTTATAATGATGGTTATGTAACATTTATAGAACTTCACAAATTAATTACAGAACCTAACTATTACAAATCAAAAATCGAAAAATTAAAAAAACTATTTTATGAATCAAAATTTTCTTACAAACAAATATATGAATTAAATACCGCCTTGGAATTTTTCGAAAAAGAATTTAATTCGCTAGATTCTAGGACTTCAGCAATTTTAAAATCAGAAATTTCTAGAATAACTAATTTATTTATTTCAGACTATAAAGTTTCAAAAGTATTTTGTCCCACAAAAAATGAACTTAACTTTAAAGGCTTTTCATCTATGTTAAAAACAGGAAAAATTGTAATATTAAACATGAATATTGCAGAATACAAAAATCTTTCTAAAACAATTGCAGCATATCTAAAATTAGATTTTCAATCTGAAGTAATGTATAATTTATCACATGGAAAAATTACCCCTTCTGCTTTTATTTGTGATGAGTATGCCGAATATGTAACAAAAACTGACGCAGACTTTTTTGCACTTAGTAGAGAAGCAAAATGTATAAATATTGTTTCAACTCAAAGTTATTCTTCTTTAAAAAATACACTAAAAGACGAAACTGCAGTAAAAGTAATAATTCAAAATTTAATTAATAAAATTTGGTTTAGAACAGACGATATTTTTACTATAGAAGAAGTTCAAAAACAATTTGGAAAAGAAGATAAAACTTATACTTCTAAAAGTATTTCTGAAAATGCTAAAGAAACAAAATTTAGTTATATTACAAATTCTTTAAATTCGAAAAATTCTAGTATCACAGAAAGTCTAAACACTTATACTCAAAAAGACTTTGTTTATGATACAAACTTTTTTACGCAAAATTTGGAGACATTCTCGGCACTTGCCTTCTTATCTGATGGCAACCATATATTATCTCCGTCTAAACTGAGAATGTTCCCATATTTTAAAAACTAAGTTTTATAGGTTTCTTAAAAACCTAAATCTTTAATAAGGATGGTTTATATGAAAAAAATATTATGCATTGTAGCATTGTCTACATACCTTTTATTAATGTCCTCTAGTATAGCTTTAGCTTCAACACCAAAATTAGTAAATAAATTAAATAATGCTTTTGAGGATATAGAAAGTTGGATTATAAAAATATCCACTCCTGCTGCGGCAGTAGCAGTTTGTACTGGTGCACTAATGAGAAAATTTAGCTTTGGTGATGAAGAAAAAATTAGAACAGGAAAAAAGTTAATTACAGGCTCATTATTTTCTTATGGCTTCATTTTAGCTATAGATTTAATTTTATCTGCAATTCAATCCTTAATTGGATAGGTGATTAAATGGAAAATAATTCAAATATTACAACTAATATAATTGATGCAATTAATACTATTCTAAACACATTGTTTTCTTCTATTGATAATAATGTATATTCCGTTTTAGATGATATAACTTTTATAAATTCAGATATAATCACAGATTCTTATTTTGAAAAAATTTTAGGAACCTCTACATCTAATGGCATTCTACTAATTTCAAATTCCCTACTTTTCGGATTTTTATTGTATTATGCAATTAAATATTTATTTGCTCATTTTACTTATCAACAAGTTGAAAGGCCTCCTCAGTTTATTTTTAAAATAATAATTTGGGGAATTTGTATTAATTTTTCATATTTTTTTATTGAACAAATTTTAAATTTTGTTTCTAATATTTCTCTTGCTATTAGAGGAATTGGTGAAAATTTATTTCATAAAAATATTTGCTTTTCTGAATTAATCTTAGAAATAAATAATAACATTTCTGTGGGCACTTCCTCTCTTGATGTATTTTCATTAGATGGAATTATTAAAGCATCACTTACAATGTCTTTATTGAATTTGGTTTTTACATATTCTTTTAGATATGTGATGATTAAAATTTTTATTTTGCTTACCCCCTTTGCTCTTTTATCTTTAACCCTTGAAAATACATCTTGGTTTTTTAAATCTTGGAGTCGAAATTTATTTTCCTTATTATTTATTCAGATTATCGTTTCAATAGTATTATTAATTTTATTTTCTATGGATTATTCTTCTAATAATTTGATGACAAAGTTTATATATATTGGAGCAATTTATGCTTTAATAAAATCAAATTCTTTTGTACGCGATTTTATAGGTGGAGTTTCCACAACTTTTACTCAAAATGTGGAAAACATATTCAGAAAAACACATTAACATATTTTGCACCGATGAGAACCGGTCCCAACGGTGCAGAAAGGAGTCAATATGAAATTTATTTTTCCTCAAAACTATAATTTTAAAAATAAAATTTTCGGCATAATTGATTATTCCACTGCTTTTTTTAATATTTTGTGGTATGTCTGTGTATTTGCTATTCTTCATTTACTTATAAAAAATTGGAACATAAAAATATTTTTATTTATCTCTCTATGTTTTCCTTTAACAATATTTAGTATTGTTGGTTTTAATGGTGAACCTATCGTATATGTATTTAAATATATTTTTAAATATATTTTTCGTCCAAAATTATATTTATTTAAAAAATATTAAACTTGATATCCGCCCAGGCTAGGAAGGTAAGTGGAAGTTTTTATTTTTTTCATTTTTTACTTGATTTTTCTCCCCAAATTATATATAATTCTTTTTAGTTTTATAGGAGAAATAGTTTAGAATTTATAAAATTTTCTAAACTATATTCGTTCCTTAGGGGGGGAATGAAAAGATGAAATTAGAACAATCTGAAATGCCATTACTATTCTCAGAGACAATTATTCCAGACATTTTTTTTGCAGAATATTTATCACAAATGCCATCTAACAGTGTAAAAATTTATTTATATATGATATTTTTGTCAAAATATAAAAAAGATATAAAATTAAATGATTTATCAAAAAAATTAGCATTACCATTAAAAGAAATAAATGATGCAATAAATTATTTAGAAGCAAACGAACTAATTATTAGAAAAACTACTGGTTATATTGTTACAAATCTACAAGAAAAAACACTTAATAAATTGTATAAACCAAACTTAACAATGTCTCCAGAAAAGGTTGCAGATGTTGCAAAAAATAAAGCACGCGCAAAAGTTATCGAGCATATAAATAATGCATATTTTCAAGGAATTATGGGGCCATCTTGGTATAGCGATATTGATTTATGGTTCACTAAATATAATTTTGATGACCAAGTTATGATTGCTCTTTTTGATTACTGCTTTAAACGTTCTGCTCTTCATCAAAAATATGTTCAAAAAGTCGCAGAAGCTTGGGGAAATAATAAAATCGAAACATGGAATGACTTAGATTTATATTATCAAAAACAAGAAAAATTGATGAAAATCAAAACAGCGATTGCAAAAAAACTTGGAAAATCAACTCTTAATCAATATGAAGAAGCTTATATCGAAAAATGGGTTATTGATTTTGGATATGACTTAAATATTATAGAAATTGCCTTAAAACGTTCACTTGTTAAATCTAATACAACATTTGAATATTTTAATAATATCATTACAGATTGGCATGACCGAAATTTAAAAACACCAAACGAAGTTACTGCATTTATAGAAATGCGCCATAAACAAAAGAAAGATATACAAAAATTAGAAAAACAAGTTTCAAAAACTTCTTTTGACCAAAGGCAATATGATAATTTAGCATTTTTATATGCAAACTCTGGAATTTCATCACCAGAAATTCCAAATAATTCAAGTGTTGACAATCAAAAAGTTTCAGCATCACCATTTTCAAATGTAGAAGGAGCTATAAATGTCTAACGAAATTTTATCTAAATTATTATTAGAATACGATCAAAAAAAACGTAAAGCAGAACTTGATTTAGAAGAAAGAAAAAATCAACTTTATATTAAATTGCCTCGCTTGCAAGAAATCGAAAACGAATTAAATATGTTTGCAATAAACACTGCAAAAAATATTTTAAAAGGTGATTTTTTATCTATTAATAATTTAAATTTAAAAGTTGAAAATTTAAAAGAAGAAAAAGAAAAAATATTAAAAGAAAATAATATATCTAATGATTACTTAGAACCTCATTATGAATGTAATATCTGTAAAGATACTGGCTATATTCAAACAGAAAATTCGGCCTCTATATTGTGCCCTTGTTTAAAACAAAAATTGTTGGATATATCTTACAATAAATCAAATATTTCTAATCTTGGAAAAGAAAATTTTGAAACATTTAACCCACTTATTTTTTCAGATAATATTGAGGTTGAAAAATATAAGTTGAATATTTCACCACGCCAAAATATTATTACAATAAAATCAAAATGTATAGAATTTGTTCAAAATTTTGACAATCCAGAAACAAAAAATTTATTGTTTACTGGTAATACTGGATTAGGCAAAACATTTATGAGTAATTGTATAGCAAATGAACTTATTAAAAATGGAAAAAACGTACTTTATCAAACAGCTCCTGTTTTATTAGAAACTGTAATAGATACTAAAATGAATAAATATAAAAATTCAAAACAAGATGACTTTTATAAAAACGTTTTAGAAGCAGATTTATTAATTATTGATGATTTAGGAACCGAATGCTTAAATAGTATGAAATTGAGTGAATTATTTACTATTTTAAACACGCGTTTACTTAATTTAAATAATAAAGTAACTAAAACAATAATTTCAACTAATTTAAATATTAATAATATTTTTAAAAATTACGAAGAACGTATAGGCTCTCGTATTGCTGGATTTTATGATATATACTATTTCTTTGGTGATGATTTAAGATTTAAAACAAGACATTAATTTAATACAAAAAAAGAAATACTGAAATTTAATATTTTAGTATTTCTTTTTTTGTATCAAAAATAGATTTTTTATTCTTCTACTTCAGCAATTTCTGGAGTTAATGTTTCCATACTTACAACTCTTCCGCCATCTGTTGTTCTCATTAAAGTAACACCTTGTGTTGAACGTCCTAAAACGCTAATATCCTTAACTTTTAATCTTATTATAGTTCCTTTATCAGTTATAAGCATTACATCTTCATCATCAGTTGCAATCCTTGCACCAACTAATTTACCTGTCTTTTGAGTTACTTTATATGTTATTACTCCTTTTCCTCCACGAATTTGAACTCTATATTCATCAAGTTCTGTTCTCTTTCCAAATCCGTTTTCAGTAATTGCAAGTAATGTTGCTTTTCCTCCTGCAATGATTGATTCCATTCCAATAACTTCGTCATCTTCATCAATTCTAATTCCGATAACACCTTGAGAAACTCTTCCTATTGGACGTACATCTTTTTCATCAAAAGTAATACACATACCATTTCTTGTAACTAATACAACATTATCTTCCCCATCTGTTAATCTAACAGCTATAAGTTCATCATCTTCTTTTAATGTTATACCTTGTAATCCTGTTTTACGAGCAGAATTATATTCAGCAAGTGCAGTTTTCTTTATTAATCCATTTTTTGTTGCCATTAATAAATATTTTCCTTCTGCAAAATTTTGAATTGGTATAACTGCAGATACTTTTTCTCCGGCATCTAAACTTAATAAGTTTACAATTGCTGTTCCCCTAGCAGTTCTACCTGCTTCTGGAACTTCGTATCCTCTTAATTTATATAATTTTCCTTTATTAGTAAAGAATAAAATTGTATCATGAGTTGAAGCTGTAAATATTTGTTTTACGAAATCTTCTTCTCTTGTTGCAATTCCTGTTATTCCTTTTCCTCCACGTTTTTGACTTCTATATGTATCAATTGGCATTCTCTTAATATATCCAAAGTGTGTTAAAGCAATAACTGTTTGTTCTTCTTTTATTAAGTCATCTAAGTCAATTTCACCTTCAGCTGCAACAATTTTAGTTTTTCTATCATCTCCAAATTTATCTCTAATTTCGATAAGTTCTTCTTTTATAATATCAAATACTAGTTTCTCGCTGTTTAAAATTGCTCTTAAATGTTCTATTAATTCCATTAATTGTTTGTATTCTTCTTCGATTTTTTCACGTTGCAATCCTGATAATGTTTTTAACCTCATGTCTAATATTGCTTGTGCTTGAATATCTGTTAATCCAAATCTTTCAATTAATCTTTCTTTAGCATCATCATATGAACTACGGATTATTGCAATTACTTCATCTATATTATCAATAGCAATTCTTAAACCTTCTAATATATGAGCTCTTGCAAGTGCTTTGTCTAAATCGAATTGTGTTCTACGCAATATTACTGTTTTTCTATGGTCTATATAACAATCTAAACATTGTCTTAATGTTAAAACTTTTGGTTCTCCATCAACTAATGCTAACATTATTACACCAAATGTATCTTGCATTTGTGTATTTTTGTATAATTGATTTAATACTACTTGAGGATTTGCATCTCTCTTAAGTTCCATTACAATTCTTACTTTTTCTTTTCTGTCAGATTCATCACGCATTTCAGAAATTCCTTCGATTCTCTTTTCTCTCGCAAGTCTTGCAATATTTTCAATTAAACGCGCTTTATTAACTTGATATGGTAATGATGTAACAACTATTCTTTGTTTATTTCCACTCATTTCCTCTATTTCAGCTTCGGCTCTCATTGTTATTTTGCCTCTACCTGTTTTATATGCATCTTTAATGCCTTCTAATCCAAGAATTAATCCTCCTGTTGGGAAGTCTGGTCCCTTTATTATTTGAATTAAATCATCATCAGAAACATTATCATCATCAATTATTTTAATAATTCCATTTATTACTTCTGTTAAATTATGTGGTGGTATATTTGTTGCCATACCTACGGCTATACCAGATGAACCATTTACTAATAATGCTGGAATTTTAGCTGGTAAAACAGTTGGTTCTTGTAATCTATCATCATAGTTTGGCATAAAATCTACTGTATTTTTTTCTATATCAACCAACATTTGCTCTGCAATTTTTGACATTCTCGCTTCAGTATACCTCATAGCTGCAGCTCCATCACCATCTATAGAACCAAAATTCCCATGTCCATCAATTAACATATATCTCATTGAAAAATCTTGTGCCATTCTTACCATTGCATCATATACAGATGCATCACCATGTGGATGGTATCTTCCTAAAACTGAACCTACTGTATTTGCACACTTTCTATAAGGCTTGTCTGATGTAATTCCATCTTCATGCATTGCATACAATATTCTTCTATGTACTGGCTTCAAACCATCTCTTACATCTGGTAAAGCTCTTGACACGATTACGCTCATTGCATAATCAATATAGGCAGTTTTCATTTCATCTTCAATGTCTCTTTTTATTATATTTCCATCTTGTCTTTCATCCATAGTTTTCTACCTCTTTCTTTTTATTTTTACATTTGTATTATATTACACTAATCCTTATTTTGCAAGGGTTTTGGGCAATTATTTTATGTTTTTTAGCATAAAATTAATCCCATCTTTAAATCCCTGTTTATAATACAATTCTCCAATTATACTTAACTTTATATTATCTTTTTCTTCTTCATTTTTAATATCCTTTACTCTTTTATGATATTCTCCTTGAATATTTTCCTCTATTTTTTCCAACCTATTTTCAAAAATTTCATTTAAAATTTTATCATCAAACATATTACACCTCCGAATATATTTATTTTTTTCATATTATATATTTTTATTCGTTAATCCTGTGTAAATTAAATATATGCTTTTTGCTTATTATATGTTGACAATTTTCGCTATATAATGTAAAAAAATTTTCGAGGTGAGCTTATGCAATTTAATAACGATGATATAGATATTGGAGAAAGATTACGTGGTGTAAGAGAAAACATGCGCATGACAAGAGAACAATTTTCTGAAAAAATAGATATTACAGACTCATTTTTAGGACAAATTGAAAGAGGAGAACGTTCATTAAGTGTAAAAACTTTAAAGAAAGTTGTAAAATATACCGGAATATCAGCAGATTACCTATTATTCGGTAATCAATCAAATAATGATACAATTCAGAAAATAAATAACATTTTAACAGTAAGTTCAGAAAATACTTCTGATTTTATTTACCATATTGTTATGTGTTCAAATGAATTTTGTAAAAAATTATCTGAAGAAAATAAATAAAATTTTAAATATGAGATACATGCAATTTTTTTGCATGTATTTTTAATATCATTTTAGCTTGCTAAATTATATGCTAATCTTTTTTCTTCTTCAGAAATTTCAAAATTTTGTCCATTATTTTTTATTAAATTATGAATAGCTTTTATTTGTTTAGTTTCATTTATAATATTTTCTAATGGAATTATTTTTTGTGATTGCTCTTCTATTTTATTATATATTTTTTCCATAGTTGAAAAATCTTTTTTATTATATGAATCTTTCCAATTATTTAAATATTTTTCTAATTTTTCTACAGCATTAGTCTGTTCCTCTAACTGACTTTTAATATTATTTGAAACATTATTTAATAATACATTTTTTCCGTTCTTTATTAAATTTTTCGTATTTCTATTTATATATCCCTTTTGATATACTGTATTTATTACTTTATCTAATACAGTTGATATATTGTCAACAATCCCTCCATTTCCTATCGCTATTTTTACTTGATTAATATTTTCGAAATTTCCTGTAACTATTCCTGCCGCACTTTTTCCAAAATCAACTGCTGAATTTATTGCTGTATTTATTCCAGCTTTTAATCCATTTTCTAATAATGAATTTTTTATATCAATTATTTGATTTTCTATTAGATCTGGTAAAATTGCTCTTAGACCAATATCAATTGCAGTATTAATTGTTTTTCCGAAAATATTATTTAAAAAATTATTATTTGATTTTTCTAAATTAATATTATTATTTATTTCCATTTATTTTTTCCTTTCTTCTATAATTTCTTTTTCAAAATCACTTGCATCTATATTTATCAAAATGTGTTCATCTCCAACAAATGTTAAGCACTCTCCTCTTCTTAATGATTTTATTTCCATTTTTTCTTTTTCCGATAAATTGGAATATTGAGATAATAATTTAATATTTTCTTCTTCTAATGAAAAAAATGTTTTTATACTAGAATTATTTAAAATACTTTTTCCATAAGTACCATTTTCCAAACTAAATAAATCTGAAATATCTTGAGTTATTGCAACACTACTTCCACCATATTTTCTAATTGTTTTAAATATTTTATAAATAAATTTTGCAACCTCTTTATTTGAAGTTACTCCAATTAATCTCCAAATTTCATCTAAATAAATTGCTTTTTTTATTTTTCTATTTATTTTAATTTTATCCCAAAATAATTCAGTAAATAAATACATACCATATTTCATATTTTCTTCACCTAATTCATAAACATCCGCAATAATTAATTTTTTATTTAATTCGATATTTGTATAATTATTAAAAAATTTTAATGAGCCTTTAATAAATGGAATTAATTTAATTTTAAATTTTTTTGTTTTTTCATCATTTAAATTATTATATAAATCTTCCAAAATTGGCATATCTTTTGTAGTTTTAAATTTTCCTTTTTTATATAAAGATTTATCATTAAAATTAATTTTTTTATTTTTGTATGTCTCAATTAATTTTTCCTCTAATATTGCTTTTTCTTCTTCATTTAATTCGCCAAAAATTAAATTAAAAAATCCTATTAATTTTCCTAATTTTGTTGCCAAATATCCATGCTCATTTTCTTCTATACTTTCTTTTCTAATATCAAAAATATTTATATAATTTTCTGAAGTCGGTCCTAATTTTATAATTGTTCCATCTAATCTTTTGGCAATAGTATTATATTCTTTTTCTGGATCAATTACATATTGTTCTATTCCCAATAAAGTATTTCTTAAAATTAATAATTTTGTATAAAAAGATTTTCCAGCTCCACTTGTCCCAAATATGCACATATTAGCATTTTTATACTTCTCAGTGTTATATCTGTCAATTAAAATTAAAGAATTATTATACATATTATTACCTATATAAATTCCTTTTTCTTCTACAATCGAAGAGGAAATAAATGGATATGTACTTATTAAACCAGATGTCAAAATATTCCTTTTTCCAACTTGTTTTAAATCTTCATTATTCTCCATTAATGGTAAACATGATGTAAATAATTGTTCCTGTCTAAAATTTGCTCTTCTTGTTTGCAACCCCTTACTCTGTAAAATTCCTTCTATTTTATCTAAATTATATTCTAATTCTTTTTTATCTTTAGAAAAAATATTTAAATAAATATATAAAAAATAAATATCTTCATTTTCTATTTGAATCTGTTTTCGTATGTATTTCGCGTCATTATATGCATATTCTGCAATATCAATATCTTGCCTATTTTCATTAAATTGTTTAAGTTCTACTCCAACATTCCCTATATTATAACTTAATTCTTTAAGAGCTTTTAATGAATCTTTTTTTTCATAAAATATTGAAATATTCATATTAATATTTGTCTCTATCAATGATTTTAAAATTAAATCATTATATTCTCTATTATAATTTACAATAATTATTCCAGAATAAAAATAATCATCTATTTCTAAAAATTTAGGATTATTTAAATTAATATATGATGGTGAAATAAAATCTTTTTCATCAAAAAAACCTTCATTTATTTTTAATTTATTTTTTTTATTTAAATATTTATTTATTTTATTTTTTATTATTTCTTTATTTATTTTATTTTTATTTATTATTTTATTTTCTGTTTTTTTATTATTTTTTATTTTATTATTTTTTATTTAATTCGCCTCCTTATTTTTTAATCTAAAAATTTTTTTAAATTAAAAAATGAAAATAAAATATTTTTTATTTCTTCTTTATTACATTCTAAAGCAACATTTCCACATCTAATTAAACAATCTTTTATTTTAAAATATTTTTCATTTAATTCTTGAATAATATTTTCTTCTAAATTTTCTGAATTATTTTTAATTATTAAATAAATATTTTTTGATGCGGATTTATTTTTATTATTTTTTTCTTTAATAAATTTAATATATTCTTCTGAATATTTTTTTATTATTTTATTTTTTTCTTTTTGGGAAATATCTTGAATATTTTCTACATGATTACTTAAATCTTCTTTTTTACTTTGAATTAAAATTTGCATATCAAAATTGCATGTTTTTAAAAAAATTTTATAAGAATTTAAAATTGACTCTTTTTCTAATTGTGTTTTTAAATTAAAATTAATTGGAATTATTTTTAATATTTTTATATATTTATTTTTTTCTATTTTTATAATTCCTTTTTCTAACGTTTTTTCCATTGGTATCCATTTTTGTATTGATTTTATTATTTATCACCTCTCTTATTATTTAATTAAAAAATTTGATTTCGAACATGAAAGTATTATATAACGTTTTCGTATAAAATGCAAGAAAAATCGTTCGACATAAATCGACATATGTTACTAAATAAAATTTTTTTTATTTTTTTGAATATAAAAAAAATTTTTGCACATAATATGTGTATAAGGTTAATATCAGTTGAGTGAAGAGTATTAATGGATTAAAAATTAGTTTATTAATATTCGAGCAAAGATGTATATTGGTTCATTTTTATGGATTAATATATGTCGGCGATAAGAATATATTATGTGTATGTAAGCTATATTTTATTTGAATTTTCAAGGATTATTTTTATATTTTATATATGGTTAAATTATATGTAATATATTTGAACTAAGATTATTCTTGTATTATATGGGGTTATTATTAGTCCCTTGAGGATGAATATAGTTCCTACTAGTGCATTTGTAGTCGAGCAACTGATTAATATATGTGGTATATAGTTTATTTGTATAGTAATATACATTAGATTAAACTACTATATATATTAGTCTGAGTTAAGATTGATATTAGCTTTATAGATAATAGGATTCCATTATTTGTGGAATCCTATTAAATTTGAAAAAACTGTCAATATGATTAGCATCCTTATTGACAGTTTTGTTTTTATATATCTAGATTTTTTACAAATTTAGCATTCTTTTCAATAAATTCTCTTCTTGGGTTAACCTCATCTCCCATTAAAACATTAAATATTTCATCTGCCTTAATAGCATCATCCATAGTTACTTGTATTAATGTTCTTCTTGCTGGGTCCATTGTTGTTTCCCATAATTGTTCTGGGTTCATTTCTCCTAAACCTTTGTATCTTTGTATAGAAAGTGAATCTCTTGTAATTCCTTTTGCTTCTAGTTCAGCAAAAGCTTGGTCCAATCCTTCATCTGTATAACAATAAATATCTTCCATTCCCCTTTTTGATAATTTAAATAGTGGTGGTTGTGCTAAATAAACATTTCCATTTTCTATAAGTGGTCTCATATATCTAAAGAAAAATGTTAACATTAATGTTCTAATATGTGCTCCGTCAACATCGGCATCAGCCATTATTATTACTTTTCCATATCTAATTTTTGTAATATCAAATTCATTTCCTATTCCAGCACCAATTGCAACTATAACAGGGTTTAATTTATCATTTCCGTATATTTTGTCTGCTCTTGCTTTTTCAACATTAAGCATTTTTCCCCATAATGGTAAAATTGCTTGGAATTTTCTGTCTCTTCCTTGTTTTGCACTTCCTCCAGCAGAGTCTCCCTCTACTATATATACTTCACACTCTTCTGCAACTTTACTACTACAATCTGCAAGTTTTCCTGGCAATGTTGAAGTTTCTAATGCACTTTTTCTTCTTACAAGTTCTCTTGCTTTTCTTGCAGCTTCTCTAGCTCTTGATGCACTTACGCATTTTTCCAAAATTGCTTTTGCCACATTTGGATTTTCTTCTAAAAATATTGATAATGCTTCATTAACCATTGATTGAACAACACCTGTTACTTCACTATTTCCTAATTTTGTTTTAGTTTGTCCTTCAAATTGAGGTTCTCTTACTTTTACAGAAACAACTGCTGTAATTCCTTCTCTTATATCTTCTCCTTGTAAGTTAGAATCTTTATCTTTTAAGAAGTTGTGTCCACGAGCATAATCATTAAATACTTTTGTTAATGCTCTTTTAAATCCTTCAAGATGTGTTCCACCTTCTACTGTATTTATATTATTTACAAATGTATGAATATTTTCTGTATATGCTGTGGTGTATTGTATTGCAATTTCAACAGGTGTTTCTCCATTTCTTTCTATATATATAGGAGTTGGATGTAATTTTTCTTTGTTCTTATTTAAAAATTCAACAAAAGATTTTAATCCTCCCTCAAAACAGAACTCTGCTTTTTTTACATTTTCTTCATCTCTTTTGTCTTCAATTGTTATTTTTAATCCTTTTGTTAAAAATGCAATTTCTCTAAATCTTGTTTCCAATGTTTCATAATCATAATTTCTTGTTTCGAATATTGTATCATCTGCAAGGAATCTAACCTTTGTACCAGTCTTTTTTGAATTTCCAATTTTTTCAAGCTTTTTGATAGTTTTTCCTTTTTCAAAATACATTTGATAAATTCCACCATCTCTTTGGATAGTTACTTCTGTCCAAGTTGCTAACGCATTTACAACAGATGCACCTACTCCATGTAGTCCTCCAGATACTTTATATCCACTATCACCACCAAATTTTCCACCAGCGTGTAAAACTGTATATACAGTTTCTGCAGTAGAAATATGTGTTTTAGGATGTATCTCTACTGGTATTCCTCTACCATTATCTTCAACACTTATAACATTTCCTGGTTCTATTATTACATTTATTTCAGTACAATATCCAGCCATAGCTTCATCAACACAGTTATCAACAATTTCATAAACTAAATGATGCAAGCCTCTTACTGATGTACTACCAATATACATACCTGGCCTTTTTCTAACTGCTTCCAATCCCTCTAAAACTTGAATTTGGTCAGCACCATATTTGTGATTATACTTTTCCATTTATATTCCTTCCTTTCAATAGCACACTATTGGAAAAATTTTCAAAATGTACTTAATTTTTTTCTATTATATCTCCGTCTATAACATTATACGAAAAATATTTTAAATTTTCAAGTCTTAATTTTTCAGTACATGTTATTATAACTTGAATATCTTTTATATTATTTAAGAAGCTTTCTCTTCTTTTTGAATCTAATTCAGACATAAAATCATCTAATAATAATATTGGGTACTCTCCAATATCATCATAAATAACTTGTAATTCTGAAAGTTTTAAAGATAACATCGCAGTTCTATTCTGTCCTTGTGACCCAAAAGTTCCAACTTCCTTCTTATTTATATATATAATAAAATCATCTCTATGAATTCCTTTTGTTGTATATCCTTTTATTATATCTAACTTTCTTCTTGATTTTAACTCATTTATAAAATTTTGTCTAGTTATAGCATCAGAAATATATTTAATTTCTATATTTTCTTTTCCATTTGTTATACCTTGGTGAATATTTTTTATTTTATTTTTTATTTTTTCTAAAAATTCTTTTCTATATTCATATATTTTAATTCCATAATCAATTAATTTTTCATCCCAAATATCTAATAAATTTTCATCTTTTTTTTCTATTTTTATTTGTTTTAAATAATTATTTCTTTGTTCTAATGTTTTATTATATAATGATAATATATGCATATAATTTGGTCTTAATTGACTTATCATAATATCTAAAAATTTTCTTCTATTTTGTGGTCCACCTTTTAAAATATTAATATCATCAGGTGTAAAAATTACTACATTTATATTCCCTAATAATTCACTTAATTTTTTTATTTTTATTCCATTTAAATAAACTTGTTTTTTTTCACCAATTTCTATTTTTATATTTCCTGTTCTATCACTTTTTTCATAATTAATTTCTACTAATGTTTTTTCTTCATTAAATTTAATTAATTCTTTTTCTTTATTTGTTCTAAAAGATTTTCCAATACTACACAAAAATATTGATTCAATAATATTTGTTTTTCCTTGAGCATTTTCTCCAAAAAATACATTAATATTTTCATGTAAATTAATTTCTTTATTATTATAATTCCTAAAATTATTTAATTTAATATTATTTATCCACATATTATTCTCCATTTGTGTATAATTTTTTTGATTTTTTTTAATTTTATTTATTTTTTAATTATTTTTAATTATTTTTTTAATATAAAATTATATTAATTAAAAATAAAAACGTCTTATTTTTGATTTTCGTGCGTCGTTCTTTTGCCATTTTTTATTTTTTTCTATTTTTTTTTAATTTTTTTGATTTTATTTATATTTTTTTATTATTTTTTTATTTATTTAATTTATTTTTTAATTAAATATTTTTTATTATTTTTATTTATTTAATTAATTGTTTTTTTATTTATTTTAATTCAAAACTAATATGTTAAGTAAACTCATGTAAATCTTATTAAATATTAATTATTATTATTCAATCTTTTTTATTCTTTTTTTTTCTATTTTATTCTAATTTATTCTATTTTATTTATTTTTTATTATTTTTATTAATTATTTTTTAATTAATTTATTTTATTTTTTATTTCAATGTTATGTATAGTATTAATTGTTTACCAAAAACAAATTTGGTCAGAAGCAATATCTGACCAAATAACTATTCTTTTAATCTAATTGGTAAAATCATATAAACATATTCATTGTTTTCCACAGATTTTACTAAACATGGGGAAATACTTGTTCCAAATTCAACAAAAACTTCCTCATCATCTATTGCTTTTAAACTATCAAGAAAATATTTTGGATTAAATCCTGCTTCTATATTTTTACCTTCTGTTGAAACATATAATTCCTCTTTTGCCTCTCCTGTTTGATTCGTACAAGAAATTGTTAATTTTCCAATATCAATTGAAACTCTTACAGGATATTTTTTCTCTTTTTCTATAGAAGATGCTGAAATTAAGCTAATTCTTTCAAAACTATTTTGTAAATTACTCTTATTTACTCTTATTCTAGTCTCCCAATTGCTTGGTATTACTGATTTATAATTTAAAAATTCACCATCTAATATACGAGTTACAATTTTACAATTTTCCATTTCGAATAATGCTTGATTTTTAGCTATTCCAATTTTAATATGTTCAAAAGAATCTTGTAAAATTTTATTTACTTCACTTAATGTTTTTCCTGGTATAACTGCTTTAAAGTCATTTACTTTTGTTTGTAAATAAATACTTCTTAATGCTAATCTAAAACCGTCAACTGCAACAACATTTAACTTATTGTTTTCCACTTCGAATAAACAACCTGTGAATATTGGTCTGTTTTCTTCGTTGCTAACTGCAAATATTGTTCTTCTTATCATATTTCTCAACATATTCTGTTCTAAATCAATTGAATTTTCTACTTCTATTTTTGGTAATTCAGGAAATTCTTCAGGGTTCATAGTAGTTAATTTATATAATGCTCCTTCACATTCAATTTCCAATAAATTATTTTCGTTTAATGTTATATAAATTTCTGTATCTGGTAGTTTTCTTATTATTTCACTAAACATTATTGCATTAACTACTGTACTACCTTGTTCTTTTACTTCACATTCCATCACATATTCTATACCGATTTCTAAGTCATAAGTTGTTAATTTTATTTCATTATCATTAGTTTGAATAAGTATTCCTTCTAGTATAGGCATTGTTGTTTTACTTGCTACACCTTTTACTACGGAATTTAATGCTTTAAGGATATTATCCCTATAACAAACAATTTTCATTTTGCCTCTCTCCTTTAATTAATTATTAAATATAATATAAATATTATTAGTAGTAATAGTATTAGATACTGTGGATAATGTGGAAAACTATGTGGAAACATTAAATCCCTAAGGAAATTTAATGTGTATAACTTCGTGGATAATTTAGAAAATTTTCCACAGTAAAAATTTCATGTTGTGGATTTCTGAGTTTTAAACAGTTTATTAACACAGTTTCAACAGTTGGGTGTGGATATCTTATGTATTGGTTCCGTAAGTAGAGATAACTTTTTTGTAACCGAACACCTGTCTATGAGAACAAATTTTTTTTTACTATACCTAAACTATTTATTTTTCTATTGTTCACCATTTATGATTATGTTTTTCACACTTTCCACAATTAGTTTTGTATTATTTTTATCTTTTACTTCTTTTTCAATTTTCTTACATGCATGCATAACTGTTGAGTGGTCTCTATTGCCGAAGTCCTCTCCTATCTTAGGATACGACATATTTGCGACTTCTCTACACAGATACATGGCAATTTGTCTTGGAAAAGCAATTTCATTTGAACGCTTATTGCTAGATAAATCATCTTTGTTAATATTAAAATATTTTGCAACAGTTTCTTTAACAAACTCAGATGAAAGTACTTTTTCATTAGCTGCTTTAAATTCATTTATAGTATTTTCTGCTAATTCTATTGTTATTGGTGTGTGTGTAAGCGATGCTGTGGCAATTATTTTATTAAATACTCCTTCTAATTCTCTAATATTGGAATCAATTTTATTAGCTATATTTGATAAAATCATGTCATCTACTATGATTTTTTCTTCTTGAGCTTTTTTTCTAAGAATTGCTAAACGAGTTTCATAGTCTGGGCATGAAATATCAGCTAATAATCCCCATTCAAATCTTGATTTTAGTCGGTCTTCTAGAAATTGAATTTCTCTAGGAGGTTTATCACTGGAAATGATAATTTGCTTTTTATCCTCATATAAAGCGTTAAATGTGTGGAAGAATTCTTCTTGAACTCTTTCTTTTCCTGCAATGAACTGAATATCGTCGATTAATAAAACATCAATTGTTCTATATTTATTTCTAAATACCTCATTTTTATTGTCTTTGATTGCATTTATCATTTGGTTTGTAAACTTTTCGGAAGTTACATATAGGATTTTAGCATATCGATTATTTTGTAAAATTCTATTCCCTATTGCATGCATTAAGTGAGTTTTTCCTAAACCTACGCCTCCATATAGAAATAATGGATTATAAGATTCGCCAGGTTTGTCTGCTACTGCAATTGCTGCTGCATGAGCCAAACGATTGTTGCTTCCTACGACGAAAGTCTCAAAAGTGTATTTTGGATTTAGTGTGGTATTAGATATTTCAATTTCAGCATCTTGTGAATTCTGATTGTTAGAAACAATAATACCATTACTTGTTCCCTCTTCTTTGTCTTCGTCTGAAAAAACGGAAACTGTCCAATCTTTATTTGCAATAAATTTGAAAGTATTTAGAATTAAATCTGCATAGCGAGTTTCTAGCATTTCTCTAGCATATTTAGAACTAGCTTTTAGGACGATAGTTGTGTCAGTCATTTCTGTGATTTCGACTTTACCAAACCAAGTTTCATAGGCAATTTCTGTCATTTCAACTTTTAGTAGTTGTTTTGCTTTGTTTAATAGTTCGTCTTTGTCCATTGGCATTTTAAAACATCCTTTCAAATATAAAGTTATCCACAAAGTTTTCCACAAGTGTGGATAACTTTGTAATAATTGTGTAATAAATAGTGAAATTTATACGAACAAACTTTTTTGTAAATAATTTAATAAATCCCCTATCTTTCATTTTTTAGTATAATATCAGAATAATACATAATAAGTCAAGATGTTTGTGGATAAAATTTTAAAAACTGTGGATAAGCACGAAAAAATTGTGGAAAACTATCCTTTTATGACAAAAATATTACAAAAAATGTTTTAAATTTTAATGGGATATTACAAAAAAAATTAAAATTCTGTAAATAGTATTGACAAAATTAGAATACATGATGTATAATCGATATACTTGTTATTTTGTAACAAATTTCCATTAAGGAATTGATATATAAGAAAAATTTAGGAGGTGCAGTAGAAAATGAAAAGAACATTTCAACCAAAAACAAGACAAAGAAATAAAGAACATGGATTTATGAAAAGAATGTCAACAAGAGCAGGAAGAAACATATTAAAAGCAAGAAGAGCAAAAGGAAGAAAAAAAATCTGTGCTTAGTTAACAAACTAAAGGTCTAGGCCTTTAGTTATTTCTATATATAACATAGAAATGCTCTTTATTATTTGGAGTAGAATATGAAAAAAACAGAAATGCTAAAAAAGAATTATGAATTCAAAAATGTATTAACAAAGGGAAAATTTTATATAGGCAAAGAAATTGAAATATTCATATTAAAAAACAATAAAAAAAGGAATTTTTTAGGAATTGCAATAGGAACAAAAAATGGAAAAGCTTTCCAAAGAAATAAAGCAAAAAGGTTAATCAGAGAAAGCTATACGAAGCTAGAAAATACTTTAGAAGATGGATATAACATAGTAATTTTAATGAATAAGAAATTCCCAATAAACGATATGCAATTTGTAGAGGTTTTAGAAGATATGAAGAATATATTTTTGAAAGCAGAAATTTTAAAAAAAGAAGAAGAAATATGAAAAAAATATGTATATATTTAATTGAGTGGTATCAAAAAAATATATCAAAAATTTTAGATAGTAAAAATATAAAGTGCAAATACTATCCTACTTGCTCAGAATACACCAAGCAAGCCATAGAAAAGTATGGGGTGATAAAAGGGTGTGGTCTTGGAGCTATAAGGATATTAAAGTGTAATCCTTTTTCAAAAGGAGGATATGACCCATTAAAATAGAAAGGGGCAGTAGTATGCTAGCATTTTTTGCCAACTTGTTTGGATATGTATTAAATTTTATTTATGAAATTGTTAAAAATTATGGACTAGCAATCATTATTTTTTCAATATTAGTAAAAGTATTAATGATTCCAATGTCGATAAAACAGCAAAAGACCATGAAAAAATCACAAAAAATACAATCAAAAATGAAAGAAATACAATTCAAATATAAGAATAATCCAGAAATGTTAAATAAGGCAACTCAGGAATTATACAAATCTGAAAATATGAGTCCATTTAGTGGTTGTTTTAGTGCAATAATACAAATTGTCTTATTATTTGCAGTATTTTATTTAGTACGTTCACCACTTACATACATGAAGAAAGTAGACACAAGTGTAACAGATAAATACACAAAAATAATACGTGAAAACGATTTAAGTACAAATAGTGCATATCCTGAAATTGAGATAATAAGAGAATTAGATAATATTAAAGAACTAAAAAATAAGCAAACTGAAACAAATACTGATGCAAGTGAAAATCAACAAGAAAAAACAGATTTATCAGAAATAAATGATGAAGAATTAAATTCTTTATATATAAATATGGATTTCTTAGGCTTGAATTTAGCTCAAGTACCTACAAGAAGTTCTGATTGGAAAGCATATATAATTCCAATTTTATATGTTCTTGTATCTATAATTTCATTAAGAGTTGTAAACAGTACAAATAAAAAGAATAAAAAAGATAAACCAGAAGAAAATAAAGATGAAAAGTCATTAGCAAAACCAGAAGACAACTTTGACCCAATGGAACAAATGAACAAAAACATGAATATGATGTTTCCTGTAATGTATTTAGCCGTAGCACTTATAGCACCGTTAGGACTAGCATTATATTGGCTAATGAATAGTTTATTAATGATTGTAGAAAGATTAGTTTTAAATAAGCTTTTAAAAGACGAGGAGGAAAATTAATATGGCAAAATGTATAATTTCAGAAGGAAAAACAACAGC
>CAKPLQ010000027.1 GCA_934167685.1 uncultured Clostridia bacterium
GTAAAATATAGAGATGAAAATGGTAAATTAAAAGAAAGAAAAGAATTATTAAAAGTTCCTAAGCTTGGAAAAGTTGCTTTTGAACAATGCGCAGGTTTTATTAGAATTCCTGATGGTATAAATCCATTAGAAAATACTGCAGTTCACCCAGAAAGTTATAAGCCTACAGAGAAATTGCTTGAACTTCTTGGTTTTAAAGTTGCTGATTTAAAGGATAAAGATAATTTAATCTCTTTACGAGAGAAATTAAAATCTGTTAATGTTGCCGAAATTGCTGAAAAGCTTGAAATTGGTGAAATGACTCTAACTGATATTATTGACGAACTTTCTAAACCTGGTCGTGACCCAAGAGAAGATATGCCTAAGCCTGTTCTTCGTAGTGATGTTTTAAAATTTGAAGATTTAAAAGAAGGTATGATTTTAACTGGTACTGTTCGTAATGTTATCGACTTCGGTGCTTTTGTTGATATTGGTGTTAAATATGATGGCCTTGTTCATATTTCTGAAATGAGCGATTCTTATATTAAAAATCCTTCTGATTTGGTTTCAGTTGGTGATATCGTAAAAGTTAAGGTTATTAAAATTGACCAAGAACGTAAAAAAGTAGGTCTTTCTATGAAAATATAAATATTTAAAAAGCATGTAGTAAAATACATGCTTTTTATCAATCTATAAAATTTTATTCACTAACATACTTTTCTTGTATATCCTTTATTTTATCAAAATCATTATTTAATATATCAAGAAATACTTCTGCAATTTGTGAATCAAATTGAGTACCTTCACATCTTTTTATTTCTTCTTTTACATGTTCAATATCAATTGGACCTCTGTAGCTTCTTCTACTTGTCATCGCATCAAAAGTATCAGCTACTGCTGCAATTCTAGCCACATATGGTATTTCTTCTCCTTTTAATCTTGAAGGATATCCATTACCATCATATCTTTCGTGATGATGTTTTACAATAGGTATAATATCTTTAAATATTACTGCTGAGCCCAGAATGTGTGCTCCTATTGATGGATGATTTTTTATTTGAGAATATTCGTCGTCAGTAAGTTTATCTGGTTTTAATAAAATACTATCTGGTATTCCTATTTTTCCAATATCATGGAATAAACCACCTATTCTCAATGTTTTTATTTGTTCTTCTGGTAATCCTAGCTTTTCTCCAATAAGAACAGAATACTCTGACACTCTATCTGAGTGACCTCTTGTATAAGAATCTTTAGCTTCTACTGTATATCTTAATGTTTGTACCATATCTAAATAAGCCTGCTCCAACTGTTCTTTTGAATCTTCTAATTGCTCATTTATTCTTTTGATTTCATCCATTTGTTTTACTGATTTAATTCCAGATTCAATTAACAATGTTAATTGGTCAAATTTATCGCTTTTTTCACAATATCCTTGAATGTCCAATCTTTTTATTGTTTCTAGTGGAGGAGCTAAGTCCTTATGTCCTGTTAGTAATAGAATATATAATTCTTTATTGAATTTTCTTATTTCTTCTACTACCTCATCACCATGTAATGGTGTCATCATAAAATCTAGCAACATTAGGTCAAAATGTTCTTGCCTAACCCTTTCTATTGCTTCAACGGGATTTGATACCCCAATAAATTCATAATTCGAATTTTCTAAAAGCACTCTTAATGAGTCTAATATGCCTTCTTCATCGTCTACTCCAATTATTTTGTATTTTCTTGCTCCATCAAATTGATTTTGCAGTGCTTTTCTCATTTTACCACCCCTAACCTCTTCTGTACAAATTCTTTTATTTATTTGATATTATATTAGTTTACAATTTAAAAATCAAGTTTTTTGTTGAATTTGTTGTTAATATATTTTTATGTGTAGAATTTTATCACTCAATATGCTTATGTTAGTCTATTCAAATACAGTTTTGTTGCATTTATATTACATTTGTATTTCTTTTTTATTACATTTTAAATTTTTATTTGATTTTTGTATTTTCACTTGGTATACTGGTTCTAAAGGAGGAAATTTGATGGAAAATCTGAACTCTAATATTACTGATGATATCGAGGTTACAGAAATGATAGAAACTGAAAATAATCCCGAACTTGAGACAGATACTGATGCCTCAAATTCATCAACTGACTTAATTGAATATAAAGAAGTAGATGAACCTTGTGTTGCATTAACTATAATTGGGGAAAATCGCCTTACTGATGCAGAAGTTTTTGTTAGGCGTGGATTTAAATTTTCTATTAAAGCTTTTTTCTCCACTTTAATACTTACTATAATGAATATGTTTATTTAAAAGATAGTTTTTAATTTATATGATTAAAACTATCTTTTTTTATTTAATCATATATTCATGTCTGTTTGGGTAGACTATTTTTGAGAAATTTCTTGCTATACTCAAGTATATCATTTTAATAAGGAGTTGATTTTAATGTACTTATCAGATGCAGTAAGAGATAGAATCAGATATTACCAAGGCCAAACAGGCATGAGTTTATGGGGATTATTTAAAGCTTCTGGTGTTCCAATGTCAACATTAGCAGCTTTTATGAGTAAAAGAACTGAACTAATAAAATTAGACACTCTACTTCACATTTGCGAAGGATTTGGTATCACTATTACTGAATTTTTTGAAAATGATATTTTCAAAGAAGTAGAACAAGATTAGTCAAAAAAACTGTCAAAAGGAAAACCTTTTGACAGTTTTTTTTATTTGTTATTAAGTGGAATTATAATATTAAATGTTGTTCCTTTTCCTTCTTCTGTAACATATGTAATGTCTCCTCCAAAATGAGCTTTTATATTTGAATATGACATATATAATCCAAGCCCTGTTCCATTTTTTCCTTTAGTTGTAACCATTTCTTTAAATAATCTGTCTTGTACTTCTTTTGGAAGTCCTCCTGCAAAGTCAGTTATAGAAATTACTATATCATTTCCTTTTTTATTTACTGCTAATTCAATGTTTTGGTCATGTTTTCCATCATATGCCTGTATTGCATTTGAAATCATATTATTAACTACTTGCACCAAACTGTTTACATTACCATTTAATATTTGATTCTCATCTGTTCTCATAAGAACATTCATGTATATATATGCATTTTTCAACTCATGCTTCATTAATATATTTACTCTTTTTATAAGTTCACCTACAGTGAATTCTTCAGAATCATCACTTGATAATGATGCTACAGCTTGTCCTTTTACAGTTGTTATAATATCTGACATATATTCTAAATGTGTTCTAATTTTAGGAATCCATTCTTCCATATCTTTTGCAATATCATGATGGTCTTGTGAATTTACTAATGGATCATCTATTGATGAATCATATTCTTGTATTAAATTTTCCAATCCTTGTACTGCACCAGCTATTGACATTATTGGAGTTTTTAGATTGTGTGCAATTCCTCCTATCAATTGTCCAAGTCCAGCTAAACGTTCTCTTTCCATTAAGATATCTTGATTATTTTTTATTGTTTCCATATCTTCTTTATGTTGTGTTATATCTTTTAATAAAAATAACGTTCCCAAAGATGTATTTTCTGATTTTATTGGTGTTATTTCTATTTTAAAATATTTTCTTATTTCTGAAAAATGCTGTTCAAAAGATACTGTTTCGTCTGTACTATTCGCTTTTTCAATTGCTTTTTCAATTTTTTTTACTGATTGCTTACTTACTTTTCGGTTGTCTAAGAACTTTATGAAGTTTTTGCTTCTTATTTCTTCTGATTGTAATTTAAACATGTCTAAAAATGTTTTATTAAAATCTGTTATCATATTCGAATTACTTAATACTACATAACCATCTGATATTCTATCTACTATCTTTTGTAACGCTATTGGAGCTACACCCAAAAATTGAAATTTAAATATTGCTATTGCACAACATATTACTGTTATTGTAAATGTTATTGGCGTTACATATATTGACATCGGTATTATTTTAAATGTTCCTAATATATTTACTACTAGCGGTACGCTTACTCCCAATACTATCAATAAAGATTGTTTTGAGAAAAATCCCGAATTCTTTATTGAAAATTTTAGCATATATATTATTCCTAATGCTAATAACATATATGAATATATATTATGTATTGTTGCATATGGTCCATAAACATTTTGTTGAAAATCTACGGAATAATGTTTATAAAATAAATGATGATAATCATTCGTCCATAATACTAATAGCGAAATTATAGGTATTATAAATAATAATAAATATCTTTTTTTAAATTCAATTTTGGTATTTGCATATATAAGCCCCATAAAGAATACAGCTACCGGTACAAAACAAGCTCCTATATATACAAAATAATCAAAATAAATTGGTTCAATATTTAGTGGTTCTGCTAATGTAATCTGTGCAATTAGCCCTACAGACCATAATATTAATAAACTTAATGCCCATACAAATACTTTATTTAATTGATTCTTACTTTTTTTCTTAGATAAATACATTATTAAAAATGCATTTATTATTGTTGTTATCACTAATGCAATTAGTGTTTGATCTTTAGTCATATTTTTTCATTCTCCTTTTATTAAATCTAATACATACTCTATGTATTTAGAATTTATTCTTGGCCAATTGAATTTATATTTTTCTAATAATTTTACAGTATGCTCAGATTTTATTTTTATATTGCTATTATAATTTAAATTTAAATTCTTATCAAGGTCATTTAATAATAAATTTGCCAAATCTGAATTTTCGCTTCTTAGAACTTTCTTTATTTTTTCTTTGAATATTTCATTTTCAACTATTTTTATATCTTTAATAATTTTTAACACATCTTTTACAAAAACATGATTATTATTAAATATATGATATATTCTATTTTCATTGTTTGTGTATTTTATAATTTTCATTATTGCTGTTGCAGTGTAATCTATTGGTGTAAATTCCATATAATCATCTTCAAGATATTGTGGAATTACGCCTAATTTTATAAATGCTTTTAATCTGCTTATATATGCATTTTCACTTATATTTTCTTGGAATTTTCCATCTGACATTCTAGGCATTAAATTTCCAACTCTTAATATATATGCATCTGTACCTTTTAAAATAGCATCTAATATTCGCTTTTCCGCTTCAAATTTACTTCTTATATAAACATTTTCTAAACTTTGTCCTATATAAAAGTTATTCTCACAGAAATCTATTTCTTCCGAAAATTCTTGTTCCATATAATATTGGTCAACAAGCGCATTACCAGAAACACTTAGTGTTGATATATGGAAAAGCTTTTTCTTAAATGTATCTGCAAAATTAATAAGTTTTTCTACACTTTTTACATTTGTATTATAAAATTCTTGATAATTTCCATAATGAGATACTTTTGCTGCAGAATTTACTATTACATCAATAGAATTTCCAAGTTTAAATAATTCTTCTTGATTTAACCCAAATCCATCTTTTGCAATATCTCCTTCTAATGCAATTATTCTGTTATTAACATATTTATCATATTCATTGCCAAAATAATAATGTAATTTTCCAATTAACTTTTCTTCTATTGTCATTCCTGGCTCTTTTCTAATAATAACATAGATTTTTCCTGACTCATTTTTTAGAAATTCATCTAATATGTGAACACCTAAAAATCCTGTTACACCAGTTAATAAAATATTTTCGAATTTGTTAACACTCAATTGTTCTGGAATTTTCATATTTTCTTTCAATATATTTTTGTATTTTTCATTTAAATAACTCAAGTCGTCTTTTTCTTCTTTTCTTTGTAATTTTTCTTCAATTTTGTCTGCTAATTGAGAAATCGTTGGATAAGCAAATATATCAGAATATGTTATTTTATCTGTAATTTTTAATAATTGAACATTTAAATTCATTGCTAATATAGAATCTCCACCTAATTCAAAGAAATTATCTTTTATTCCTATTGGCTTAGTATTTAGAACCTTTTCCCATATAGCAACTAATTTAACTTCTAAATCAGTTTTTGGAGCCACATATTTATTTTTTTCGCTTTGTAGTACTCCATTTGGAACTGGTAATGCTTTTTTGTCTATTTTTCCATTTGGTGTATATGGAAATTTGTCTAATGCTGTAAAATATGAAGGTACCATATAATTAGGTAATCTATAACTTAAATACCTTCTCAATTCATTTATTCTTATCCTTTTTACAGCTATATAATAGGCTGATATTATTTCTCTATTTCCTATTAATTGTTTTACTACTTTAGCTTTCTTTATGGCAGGAAAACCTAACATTTCATTTTCTATTTCATCTAATTCAATTCTAAGCCCTCTGACTTTTACTTGATTATCAGCTCTTCCTAAATAATATATTTTTCCAGAATTATCATATTTGCAAACATCTCCGGTTTTATACATTATGCTATTTTCTATAAATGGATTTTCTATATACCTTTCTGATGTTAAATCCTCTCTATTTAGATATCCTTTTCCAACTCCATCCCCTGCTATATACATTTCTCCTGCCACACCTACTGGAACTGTTTTTAGATTTTTATCTAATATGTATATCTGTGTATTAGCAAGTGGTACTCCTATATTTATTTCTTTATTTTCAGTTACATCTGTAAATGTAGAAAATACCGTTGTCTCACTTGGACCATATCCATTATAAACTTTTCTAACTCCTAATTTTAGCAATTCGTCTCTTAATTTCAGTGGTAAAGCTTCTCCTGCAAGAGTTACATATTTAAGCTGGTTTAAATTTGGCATATCTTCAATATTATCTAAGAATATTTGCATTCTTGATGGTGTCATTTGAATAAGTTGCACATCATTTTTCTTTATTAATTCATTAAGTAATTGTGGAATCCTCTGTTCATCTTCATTCGCAAGCACTATTTTTAAGCCTTTTTGTAAGCATACCAATGTTTCAAAAACAAATATATCAAAACTTACTGTTGTAACAGAAGCTATATTTTTATATTCACATTTTTCTTTTAAGAAATCCACATTTTTATTTAAATATGCACATAGGTTTGATAAAGATTGATGCTTTAGCACAACTCCTTTAGGAAGTCCTGTTGAGCCAGATGTATAAATTATATATGCCGTATCCCCTGGTTTATTAATTAATTTTACATTACTTTCGGATTTATTACTAATTTGTTCATCATATATATTTATTTTATTTTCAAAGTTCATTTTCTCAAATAATTCTTCATTTGTTATTAATACTTTTGCATCACTATTTTCTAACATATATTCGATTCTTTTTTCTGGGTATGTTGGGTCTATTGGAATATAACATGCTCCTGATTTTAATACTCCTATTAATGTTGGAATTAATTCTAGTGACCTTGGCAACATAACCCCAACAATATCATTTGGTTTAATATTTTTTTCTTCTCTTAAATATCTAGCTAATTCATTCGCCTTTTCGTTTAGCTCTTTATATGTCAATTGTTTTCCTTCAAAAACAACAGCTATATTATTCGGTGTTTTATCTGCTTGAGTTTCAAATAGTTCTGCAATTGTTTTATCTTTTTGATAATCCATTTGTGTATCATTAAATTTATATAAAATTTCATTTTTTTCTGTCTCAGAAATTATTTCAATATCTTTTATTTTTGCATTAATATCTTGCATGATAAAATCTATTGTATTCATGTAATGTTCAAACAATCTTTCTATTGTTTCTTTTTTAAATAAATCTGTACAATATTCAATATTTATTGTATGAACTTTTGGTTTTATTTCTAGTGATAAATTAAATTTCGAAATATTATTATTAATTTCCACTACTTGCGTTTCTGTATTATCCAGTTTAAGTGTATTTTCTTCTTTATTTTGATATGTAAACATTACATCGAATAATGGGTTTCTTGAGTTATCTGCTTTTATTCCAAGCTTTTTTACCAACATATCAAATGGATATGGTTGTTGTGATAAGTCATCTAATATTTGCTCTTTCATTTCATTTAGAAATTCCAAAAATGTTTTTTCATCATTTATATTAGCTTTTGTTACAATGTTATTTACAAACATTCCTATCATTCTTTTTAGTTCATTTTGAGTTCTATTTGCAATTGGACTTCCTAAAATGATTTCATTTTGCCCAGTATATTTATATAATAATGTATAAAATGCTGATATAAAAAACATATATGGAGATGTTCCTATCTTCTTTGCAAATCTTTCTATTTTTCTAAATCTTTTTTCATCAATTACATTTGTAATTTTGTTTCCTTTGTAACTTCTATTTGCATTCATTTTATAATCATATGGTAAATTTAATTGTTCAAAATCTGAATTTTTAAATTTATTTATCCAATAATTTTCTGTTTGTTTTATTTCTTCATTTTTATTATATTTTTCTTCCCAAACCGCATAATCTTTATATTGTATTGGTATATTTTTTAAATTATCCCCATTATATAATCTCTCAAATTCTATAATGAAATTGTTCAAAGATATTCCATCCATAACTATATGATGTGCATCCATTAATACAAATGTTTTTTTGTTATCAATGTAATGTACTTCCATTCTTATTAACGGTTCTTTTTCTAATTTAAATGGTTTTGAAAATTTTCTTGTAAACTTTTCAATTTCATTTTCTTTATTATAAAATACAGATATTAATCCATCTACATTTTCTTCTATCTCTTGCATTATATTATCATTCTTTAATACAAATCTTGTTCTTAAAATACTATGTCTTTTTAAAATTTTGTTAAATGCTATTTTTATTTTATCTAAATCTAATATTTTATCTACTAATACTCCCCCCGGCATATTATAAACAAGATTATTGTCACCAATCATTTTTACATTATAATAAATTCTTTTTTGTGCAGATGATAATGGATATGCTTCTTGAATTGGTGCTTTTTCTATTTTATTTTTTAACATATCTTTTGACTGATTTTCTGCTATATAGTCAGACATATCTTTTATTGAATATGTTGTTAATATATCTTTTATATTTATCTGCACATTGAATTTTGATAAGATTTTTGTTGACAATGTTATCGCTGTTAATGAGTCTCCACCTAATTCTAATAATGTATTATTTATTCCAACTTTATCAACTTGTAACATTTTCTCTACTATTTTTACTAGTTTTCTATCTATTTCATTTCTTGGTTTAACAACTTCATTATTATTGTCATTAAAGTTAGGTTCTGGCAATGATTTTCTATCTATTTTGCCATTTTGTGTATGTGGAAATTTTTCTAATCTTACAAAATATTGAGGAACCATGTATTCTGGTAATTCTTTATTTAACCTATCTTTTATAGTATTACTTTCCTCTCCTGATGATGTATAATATGCAATTAATGCTTCTCTATTATTGTTTAGTTTTCTCTTAACTACAATTGTTTGAATTATATTACTATCTTTTTCTATTGCATTTTCAATTTCTCCAAGTTCTACTCTAAATCCACGAATTTTTACCTGAAAATCAGTTCTTCCTAAGTGTGTTATATCTCCATTTTCATTATAATATGCCAAATCATTTGTGTTGTATATTCGGTCATTTTCTTTAAATGGATTTTTTATAAATTTTTCTTTATTTAATTCTTCTCTTTTTAGGTAACCATTTGATACACCATCTCCACCTATATATAGCTCTCCTGGGACCTCAAATGGTAATAGTTTATGGTTTTTGTTTAAAATATAACATTGTGTATTTGCAATAGGTTTACCTATTATTATTGATTTTTCTTTTGTTAATTCTTTTACTGTTGACCATATTGTTGTTTCTGTTGGACCATACATATTAAATATTTTTGCATGAGTTAATCTCTGCATTTTTGATAATAGTTTATTTCCTATTGATTCTCCTCCAACTAAAATATCTGTTATATTTTTAGTAAATGTTAAATTTTCTTTATTTTCAAAAATAGTTGAATATCTTGAAGGAGTAGTTTGTATCATGTTTACATTGTTTTCTAAACATAATTTATTTAATAATGATGGCATATTTTGCTCGTTTTCATTAGCCAATATTAATGTCATTCCAGATGTTAATGTGCACCACATTTCTAATCCAAATATATCAAAACATACTGTTGTTACAGATACCATATTTTTGTTTGGAGCAAATTCGATTATCTCTTTCATTCCTTTTACAAAATTATTTAAGTTTTTATTTGTTACCATTACACCTTTTGGCTTCCCTGTAGAACCAGAGGTGTATATTAAATATGCTAATGATTCAGCTTCTATTTTTAAATTTATATTTTCTTTGCTATATTTTTCTTTATCCTCTAAATCTATATTTATAATATTACAATTATCTAAAACATATCCTTTGGTTTTGTCATTAACTAGAACCAGTTTTGTTTCACTATTTTCTAGCATATATTTTATTCTATCTTGTGGATATTCTGGGTCAATTGGTAAGTATGTAGCACCACATTTTAATATTGCAATTAGCCCTATAAGCATTTCTGGTGAACGATTAAGCATTATTCCTATTATATCATTTGGCTTAATTCCTGCTTTTATAATTTGTCTGGCTAATTGATTTGCCTTTTCGTTTAATTCTTTATATGTTAGTTTTTGTGCGTTACTTACAACTGCTACTTTTTCTGGTGTTTTAAGTACTTGTTTTTCAAATGCCTTAATGATTGTGGCATCTTTATCATATTCGAATTCGGTTTTATTAAATTCTACAATTAATCTTTCTTTTTCTTCTTCAGTTACAATATCAATTTCACTAAGTCTAATCTCTTCTTTCGATACTACTTGTTTTATAATATTTAAAATTCTTTTATGTATTGCTTCTATATCTTTTTCTTTATAAATGCTTGTTTTATAATCATATGCAACATTTAAACTTCCTGTATCATTTAAATCATATATCTGAATATCCATGTCTTCTGCACAACAACCATTAAATGTCCATTCTGTCTTATATTTTACATCTCCTTCTGTTTGTTGTGCATTTGTTATCTGATATGATAACAAGATATTATATAAATTTGGAATATTTTTATTCTTTTTCCTTAAATCTTCTAGCAAACATTGATATGAATATTTTTGATGTTTCAACATATCCATAGAATTCATTGCTATTTTTCTTGTAAATTGCTTAAACTCCAGTTTTTCATCTATATTTATCTTAAATGGCGCCATATTGATAAACATTCCTGCTGCTTGTTTTTCTTTGAAATTTGTTCTATTTAATATAGGTGTTCCAATAACAAACTCATCTAAGTTCGCAATTTCGCCTATATATATTGCATAAATTGCCATGAAAAAATTATATAAAGAAATTCTATTTTCTTTACAATATTCTTTTATTTTTATAACTTGTTCTTTTTTTAATTCATATTGTTTTCTATTTCCTGCAGAAGTTACATTTTCTCTACTTTCTTTTAAACTTCCTGGTATTGTTGCAACTTCTGGTATTGTATTAAATTTTTCTATCCAATATTGTTTATCTTTATTAAATTTTTCACTTTTTTGGTATTCTTGTTCAGATTTAATATAGTCCATATAAGAATATATGGCCTTTGTTTCAATTTCTTTATTTTGTTTTAGTGCTGAGTATGTTTTGATAATTTCATTACAAATAAGCGCAAGTGTCCACGCGTCTGAAATCAAATGGTGTATATTAAGCATAAAAGCCCCTTTACCATTTGCAAATTTAAAGATATAAAAATTAAATAATTTTGAATTTTCTAATTTAAATGTTGTTTTTACTATTTTTTCTCGCTCTGTTTCTAATTCTTTTTCGCTCGCGATATTAATAGTGCGTATCTGTATTTTTTTTCTTTCAGATAGCACCTGTTTTACATTTCCATTTTCTAATTTGAACTCTAACCAGAAATTGTCGTGTTTTTTGCACACAATTTTTATAGACTTTTCTAATTTATCAAAGTCCACCTTCTCCTGTATTATAGCAGTACCACATATATTATTTATACTACTTCCTAAATAATACTGTTCTGTAACCCAGATTGATTTCTGAGCATTTGTTAAATTCCCCATTTTCCCTAACATCCTTTTTATAATTATATACTTGCGTATAATTCATACTCTCTTATTGTAGCATCTTTTGACAAATTTTGCAATTTTTTCCGCAAAATTTGTATTTTTTTATTCTTATGACTAAATTCTAAAAAAATGATTCATAATAATTTTAGGTGATTTATATGTTAAAGAAAATCAGAAATTTATTTATAATTACAATTGTTGTTTGTGCAATTATTATAATTGCATATTATTTTTATTCTACATATCTTAATATTGATATTAACAGCTCAGAATATGAAACTCAGCGCGTTGAATCCACAGTTCCTTTACAAACAGTGGAAAACTCTACTCAAGAAAGCCTAACTATTGCGGATATGTTAGAAAAAGTTTCTGAAAGTGTTGTCGGAATTTCTAAGATTAAGACCAAATCTAATTCAATATTTTCTTCAAATAATAATATCAATGAACTCGGCCTAGGTTCTGGCATTATCGTATCTAGCAATGGATACATTTTAAGCAATTGCCATGTAACTGGTGAAAAATCAACAACATGTTATATTACTTTAGAAAACGGATATACCTACGAAGGCTCAGTTGTTTGGTGTGATGCTGATTTAGATTTATCTATAACTAAGATTAATGCTTCAAATTTACCTTTTGCCACAATTGGTAATTCTTCTTCCATAAAACCTGGTGAAACAGTTTATGCTATTGGCAACCCTATAGGTTATGAATTTCGAAAAACTATTACTTCTGGAATTATAAGTGCTACTAATAGGACAATTAAACTTGAAGAAAATGGCGCTACTTCTTATATGACTGATTTAATTCAAACAGATGCTTCTATAAACCCAGGAAACAGTGGTGGCCCTTTACTTTCTACTACTGGAGAAGTTATTGGTGTTAATACAGTAAAAATAACATCAGCAGAGGGCATAGGATGTGCCGTTCCTGCTAATGTTGTAAAACCTGTTATTGATAAGTTTGTTTCTGATAATAAATTTGATGAGCCTTATCTTGGAATTTATGCTTATGATAAAGAAGTTATACCATATCTTGCATCTAATTCAAGTTTTTCTTCTGGAATCTATGTTGTTTTAATTACAGCTGATAGCCCTGCATTTTCTAGTGGAATTCAAAAAGGCGATATTATAACTTCTATTGATGACAAACAAATTAACAATATGATTGAGCTAAGAAAATATATTTATTCCAAATCCCCTGGAGATACTATTTCTATTAATATTAGTCGTGGTTATATTACAAAAACTTTTAATATTAAATTAAAATAATATTAAAAACTTTTCAAAAAAACTTGAAAAATTCTTTATTTAACAGTATAATAGATATTGTTAAGTTGCGCTCGTAGTTTAGCTGGATAGAATGCAAGGCTACGAACTTTGAGATCGGGGGTTCGAATCCCTCCGGGCGCACCACTTCCTCTATTTGTTTTCTCAAGTAGAGAGGGATGGCAAAACATCAACCATTTCTGGTTGATGTTTTGTTTTATTTTTAATACATTCCTCCCATTCCATTATCCATTTCGTGATTGTTTCCACATCCACAACCTTTAGGTTCTGGCGCATCTGCTACTAGACTTTCAGTTGTTAATACCATAGCAGCAATTGATGCTGCATTTTGTAAAGCACTTCTTGTAACTTTAGTTGGGTCTACAATTCCAGCCTTTTTCATATCAACATATTGTTCTTTATCTGCATCAAATCCAAATCCGTCTGCTGATTTCTTTACATTTTCTAATATAACTGCTGGTTCAAGTCCTGCATTTCTTGCAATCTGTTTAACTGGTTCTTCTAATGCTTTTAATACTATTTCTGCACCTAGTTTCTCTCCACCAGTTAAAGATTTAGCTATTTTTTCTACTGATGGCATAATATTTACATATGTTGTTCCTCCACCAGCTACAATTCCTTCTTCTACTGCTGCTTTTGTTGCTGATAACGCATCTTCTATTCTTAGTTTTTTGTCTTTCATTTCAACTTCTGTTGCTGCACCAACTCCAATTACTGCAACTCCTCCAGCAATTTTAGCTAATCTTTCTTGTAAATTTTCTTTATCAAATTCACTCTTTGTTTCTTCTATTTGAGCTCTTATTTGTTTTACTCTAGCAGCAATCTTTTCTTTGTCTCCTGCACCATCAACAATTATTGTATTTTCTTTTTGTACTTTAATTTGTTTTGCCCTACCTAATTGTCCTATTTGTGTATCTTTTAATTCCATTCCTAAATCTTGTGATATTACTTCTCCACCTGTTAAAATTGCCATATCTTCTAGCATTGCTTTTCTCTTATCACCAAATCCAGGAGCCTTAACTGCTACAACATTTAATACTCCTCTTAACTTGTTTAATATCAATGTTGATAAAGCTTCACTTTCAATATCATCACATACAATTACTAATTTTCCTGATGATTGCATTAAATTTTCTAGTAATGGTAATATTTCTTGAATATTACTTATTTTTCTATCTGTTATTAATATATATGGATTATCTATTATGGCTTCCATTTTTTCAGTATCTGTTACCATATATGGAGATACATATCCTTTGTCAAATTGCATTCCTTCTACTACATTTAATTCTGTTTGTGATGTTTTTGATTCTTCGATTGTTATTACACCATCTTTTGATACTTTCTCCATTGCATCTGCAATTAATTCTCCAACTTCTGCATTATTTGCAGATATACTTGCAACCCTTGCTATATCTTCTTTTCCATTTACTGGTGAAGTAATTTCTTTTAATTCTGCAACTGCTCCATCTACTGCTTTTTCTATACCTCTTTTTATTGCCATTGGGTCAGCTCCTGCTGCAACATTTTTTACTCCTTCTTTTATCATTGCTTGTGCTAAAACTGTTGCTGTTGTAGTTCCGTCTCCTGCTACATCATTTGTTTTTGTTGATACTTCTTTTACTAAACGAGCTCCCATGTTTTCAAATTTATCTTCTAATTCGATTTCTTTTGCTATTGTTACACCATCATTTGTAATTAATGGTGCTCCATAGCTTTTGTCTAATACTACATTTCTTCCTTTTGGTCCTAATGTAACTTTTACTGTATCTGCTAATTTATTAACACCTTCTAATAAAGATTTTCTTGCATCTTCTCCAAATTTAATTTGTTTTGCCATTCTAATCATTCCTTTCTTTTAAATTATTTTACTATTGCTAATATATCTTCTTCTCTTAAAATAATGTAATCTTCGCCTTCATATTTTACTTCTGTTCCTCCATATTTGCTAACTACTACATTATCTCCTTTTTTTACTTCCATTTCTTCTCTTTTTCCATCTATTAATCTTCCTGGTCCTACTTCAATAACTTCTGCTATTTGTGGCTTTTCTTGTGCTGAACTAGCTAAGATTATTCCACTTTTTGTAGTTTCCTCACTTTCTTTCATTTTTATTAATACTCTGTCTGCTAATGGTTTTATCATAAATATTACCTCCTTTATTTTGCTAACCTCTTATTAGCACTCTTTCATATCGACTGCCAATAATATATACCCATTTTTTTATATTGTCAATAGGTTTATTCAATTTTCACACAAAGTTCACATTTGCATTTATTTTATTTTATGTAAGCACCTTGAAATTTATAACCAAAATTAGTCATAAATGTTTGCTAATTGCATATATATATGTTATAATCATTTCATATGTAACTAAAAAACAATTCTACCAAGGAGGTAAGTGTATATGGGAATTGCTACTCGGGAATTTGAAATAGCAATGGAAACATTTGGGGCAGAAAGGTTAGAAACAAATTATGGTCATTCAATGCCAAGCTTTAAAATCGGGAATATAGTTCTTGTTCATTCAGGACTTGATTTTGTTGTTCAGCAGGAAAATCGTGCACCGATTGATATTGTCAAAAAGGCTCATACTGAATTAGGTATACGGCGTAAAGATATTATTCAGTGGAACGAAATCCGTTCATTACGTGGATTATTTACATTTGCGCTAATGGTGGAAGACCGATATTCCAAAAATGCTGTTAATAATTTAATTAACAAAACCTATCTTACTTTATTACAAAATTCACTGTTAAAGAGATGTATAACAGCTCCTTATACTGGAATCAATTTATCAAACTCAAGCGCATTATATGATTTGCTTATTCGGTATGATAACATAATAAATCCTTTTAGTCATGACACACATAAAAAAATGCCTTCGGAATACTTAGATGATTTATTATTAGATTTCAGTTTTGACACAAAACACTTTGCTACTCCAAATATGTCACTTGGTTTATCATCAGAAGATTCTTCTGTACAGTTTGTTTCTTCACCTGATATTCTGATATATTATGCTGAATATTTAAATGATGAAACAAAAGCAACTTATAATGGATATACATCTTTTGAACATTGTTTTATTACTGATTTGGATAATAGTTCTACAGATGAGATTTTAACTATCAATATCTATAGCCTTTACTCAAATAGTACTAATTTGAATATCAGTCTGAAGACAGGTTTAGCCTGGAATACTGACCAGCGAGAATTGTCAGTACCGCTTACAGACTCTCAATTAGATTTCATAATTGAACATTTAGAAAAGTGTATTTCCACAATTACAAAAACCATTACAAGTAAAATAATAATTTAACTTCCATGTTGAGAATTTTAAAAGGCGCCCTACATAGGGTGCCTTTCTATTATTTTATTTCTTTTGCAGATTTTACTAATCCAACAAATAATGGTGCTGGTTTATTAGGTCTTGATTTTAATTCCGGATGGAATTGTCCTGCTATAAAATATGGATGTTTTCTATATTCTACAATTTCAACCAATTTTCCATCTGGTGAAGTCCCTGAACATATTAATCCAGCTTCTTCTAATCTTTCTTTGTATTGATTATTATATTCATATCTATGTCTATGACGTTCTGAAATTTTTTCTGTTCCATACAATTCTTTAGCCAAAGTTCCATCTTTTAGTATACATGGATATGCTCCTAAACGCATTGTACCACCCTTTTTATCAACTCCAATTTGTTCATCCATAATATGAATTACTGGATTTTCCGTTGTTTCGCTAAACTCTGCTGAATTGGCATCTTTTAATCCTAACACATTTCTTGCAAATTCTACAACTGCCATTTGCATACCTAAACATATTCCTAAAAATGGAATATTGTTTTCTCTTGCATATTTTATTGTTTCAATTTTTCCTTCTATTCCTCTATTTCCAAATCCCCCAGGAACTATTATTCCTTGTAATTCTTTTAATTTTTCTTTTGCAGTTTCTGCATTAATTGATTCACAGTCTATTAGTTTTATATTTACTTTTACTTGGTTTGCAAATCCTGCATGATGCAAACTTTCTATTACAGATAAATATGAATCTTCTAATTTTACATATTTTCCTACTATCGCTATGTTTACAGTTTCTTCTCCGATATTTCTTATATTATCAATCATTTTTTGCCATTCTGTATTATCTGGCACATATCTATCTAATCTCATATGATTACATACTTCTCTTGCAAGACCTTCTTCTTCAAGCATTAGTGGTACTGCATATAGGTTATCTGCTGTTTTATTTTGAATTACACTACTCTTTCTTACATTGCAAAATAATGCTAATTTCTCTCTTATTGTATCTGGTATTTCTTGCTCGGTTCTACATACCAAAATATTGGGTTGAATTCCAAGACTTTGTAATTCTTTCACAGAGTGTTGTGTTGGCTTTGATTTTATTTCATTTGAACCAAATATGTATGGTAATAATGTTACATGTATATATATTACATCTTCTGGATTTTTTTCAAGTCCCACTTGACGAATTGCTTCAATTATTGATAATCCTTCAATATCTCCTACTGTTCCCCCAACTTCTGTTATTACTATATCTACATCTGTATTTTCAAAACTGTATATCCTCTCTTTTATTTCATTTGTTACATGTGGTATTACTTGTACTGTTTTTCCTAAATAATCCCCTCTTCTTTCTTTTTCTATTACTGATGAATATACTTTTCCCATTGTTACACTTGAATTTTGAGTTAGATTTTCATCTATAAATCTTTCATAATGACCTAAATCTAAATCTGTTTCTGCTCCGTCATCTGTTACAAATACTTCTCCATGTTCATATGGACTCATAGTTCCTGGGTCTACATTTAAGTATGGGTCAAATTTTTGTATTGTTACTTTATATCCTCTGTTTTTTAATAATCGACCTAATGATGCCGCTGTTATCCCTTTTCCTAGTCCTGATACTACTCCGCCTGTTACAAATACATATTTTGTGTTCATTTTTTCCTCCTATTTTCCCTCTTTTGCAATAAAACAAAAAAATAGATTAAAATAAAAACTGCAAATTCGGTTTTTTTTTAATCTACTTTTTTATATTAACATTTTTTATATGAGTTGTCAATATGTTTGTCTTAATTTTATGTAAATGTTTATTTGCAGTTTTTTGTTTTAAATTAATTTTTTAATGTTTTTTATTAAAAATATATTGACAAATATATAAAGTCATGCTAATATATATTCATAGAGCAGCTCAATTAATAATAAAAGGAAGGATTAAATATGAAAAAGAAATTAAACTTTGATGAAACTAAAGAAAAAATGGTAAAAAAATGCCATGATGCTTCTATTTCACTATTAGTAATAGATTTCATTTATATGGCATTTATATTATGTATCTTAATCGGTGGAATAGTATTAATGATTCAAACCAAAAATTTTAATTTTTATGAAGCTATAGCAAGTTCTGAAATATTAAATGATATGACAGACATGATTGGATTTCATTGCTATCCATCAGACTTCTGCTATCTTATTATTTTAAATTTACTTGCTATTCTTTTAATTGAAACAGATAAAAAACAAACACCATTTACAAATAAAAATGTAAAAATTTTAAAAATTGTAGATATTCTAGTTGTTTTACTATGGTTATTTGGACATATTGGAATAATAATTCCTGTAATGACTACAACATTTTATTGGATATTTAAATATGGTTGTTTTCTTCAAAAAGATTCTGACGAAACATTGTAAGAAAGGATATTGTATTATGGCTATTATATTAAGATTAGATAGAGTTATGGCTGATAGAAAAATGTCTTTAAACGACCTTTCTGAAAAAGTAGGAGTTTCAAATGTTAATTTATCAAAATTGAAAAACGGTAAAGTTAGTGCTATACGTTTTTCTACCTTAAATGCAATTTGCAAAGCTCTTAATTGTCAGCCTGGAGATGTTTTAGAATATACAGAAGATTGCGAATAGTAAATTTTATTTACTATTCGCAATCTTTTTTTTAATCTATTTGGTTAAATCTTCTAAACTTGAATAAGATAGGCAAGTTCCATCTGTTTTTATAAATAATACTCCCATACCACCTATTCCATTTTCATCGCCACCATTTATCTTAACAACATTGCTAATATCAGTAATTCCTTTTAATTCTTTTTCTTCAGACTCAAAAACTGTTTTTGAATTAGTTGAAGCATCTGTTCTGAATCTAACATATGTAACAGTTCCATTTTCTTTTAAAAATATAATAAAACTATTGCCAGGTGCCTGTCCTTCTTCACAATACCATACATTTACAACATTATCTGAAATTTTTTTCAAATTAGTTGCTGATGAATATTCTTTGAAAGTACTTAAATAAATATGTGCCTCATTTTTATTATTAACAGATACATATCCAGTACCATTATCGTAATCAATACCTGTCAAATTTACATAAATTTCATTGTCTTCACCTAATTCTTTTGTTACTGATTGGCTAAAATTCTCTATATATTTTTTTGTATTATCTTCTTTATTTGAGTTATTATTTGTATCTCCTTGAGAACTTTCTAATCTACTAATTTCATCGTCTAAATTTGATACTTTTTCACTTTCGACTGTTTTTTCATTATATAATTTATAAACTATATATCCCATTACAATAATAACTATTACTAATAAAACTAAAAATATTGTTGTTATACTTGTTTTTGCAGCATTTTTTTCTTTCATTCTTTCACCTCCTATCCCTATTTCATACTATTATAAATTTTACTATATATAAATTCCAAAAACAACTAATCTAAAAAATTTACTAAAAAAATAAATAGCAAAGCTAATTCTCTGCTATTTATTTTTTTATTCTCCAATTGGAATATATTTTTTCTCTTCAACTCTCTTTTCTGGTTCTTTTGGGAATTCTATTGTTAGAATACCATTTTTAAAGTTTGCCTTTATATCCTCTTCACTTACATTATCTCCAACATAGTAACTTCTTGAACACATTCCAGAAAATCTTTCTCTCTTTAAGTATTTAGCATGTTTATCTTCTTTTTCTTCATTCTTTTCTGCTGATACTGTTAAATAACCCTCGTGTAATTCTATTTTTATATCTTCTTTGTCATATCCTGGTATATCAATTTCTAAAAAGTATTTTCCATCTTTTTCTTTCAAATCGGTTTTCATTAATTTACTTTCTTTTTCTGTGAAAAATGAATCAGGTAAAACCTCATCCCAAAAATCTAATCCATTTCCATTTCTTCTTGGTATCATCATCATAATACATTACCTCCTTATTATTTATGTGTTGACACCTTTTTTTGGTAGCACATATAAATAGTTTTAATATATTCATTTTTTCCTATTTACAGTCTTATTATACATCCAATTTTAGCATTGTCAATAGTTGAGTGCTAAAATTCACAAAACTTTCACAAAAAAGCTGTCATTATTGACAGCTTTTCTTAAATTTAAATTGTATTGCATACATTACCAAAGAAAATATAGTTGCAAGTATTGCAAAATAGTATAAATACAAATCAATTCTAAATGAAATACTAAAATGGAATTGATTTATTAGCAATGAACACACTATTGCCAAATAAAACAATACTGTTGCAAGTTTACCATACCACTTACTATATACAACTACATCTTCTTTTTTATACATTAATGATGCCGATATTATCATAACACATTCTTTAATAAAGACTATTGCAAATATCCACCAAGGTAAAATCTTTAATATTGCAAGTGATAGCAATAAAGACATTTGAGTAAGTTTATCTGCAAGAGGATCTATTAGCTTTCCTATATCAGTTATATAATTGTATTTTCTAGCAATGTATCCATCTAAGATGTCTGTTATTGCTGAAATTGTAAATATTATTATTGTTGCTAAAAAATCCTCATTTACTACAGATGTAAATATAAATGGTATTAATATAAAACGTATAATTGTTAGAATATTTGGTATATTTTCTTTTTTCATTAATTTATTTCCTTTCAAGACTAATTTACATCAAACTTTAAATTTTCATTTTCAAGATTTACTGTAATGTTTTGTCCTTCATGTACTTCGTTTCTTAAAATCATTTCAGATATTTCATCTTCAACATATCTTTG
>CAKPLQ010000028.1 GCA_934167685.1 uncultured Clostridia bacterium
ATTTACTTATATCATAAATTTTAGATTAAGACATTTTCCTAAATGATATATTAAGACATTATCATAAATGAATTATAGAACAAAATTTGAGATTAAATATATGGTTGATTTTTAATAAAGGATATAGTAAAATGAAAACAAGGAAAAATGTCTTGAAAAGAGGGATAAAATGAAAAAAATACCAAGAGCCAAACATCAAAACGTCAAAGGAAAAAGGTTAAAATCAAGAAGATATAACAATAAAAAGCAATTAAACAAGCGAAAAGTAGCAGAAGTATTAATAATAATTATAGTAATAATTACGTTAATGGTAAAGCATCAAAAACACAAATCAACAATAGAAGCAACAACCAATCAAGTTGAGCAACAAGCAGTTGCAAATCAAGAAGATTCAAAAAGTGAGGAAGAACAAAATCAAGAAAAACAGCCAGAAAAAGAAATAACAGATTGGAGATTGACTCTTGCAAATTACGAGAATTTATTACCAGAAGATTTTACTGTAAAAGTTGAAGATATAGATAAAACAAGGCAATTTGATGCAAGAGCAATAAACGACTTAAATAACATGATGAATGCAATGAAAAAGGATGGAATCACAAACATTTGGGTACAATCAGCATATAGAAGTGTTGCCAGACAAAAAGAATTATACGATGCAAGTGTAAAGAAATATTTACAACAAGGAAAAACGCAAGAAGAAGCTGAAGAGCTAACAAACGAATACATAAATAAACCAGGTTCAAGTGACCATAATTTAGGACTTGCAGTAGACTTTAACAAAGTAGATAATGGATTCGAAAAGCTAGATGGATTTAAGTGGCTACAAAAAAATGCAGAAAATTATGGATTTGTATTAAGATATCCAAAAGATAAAGAAGATATAACGAAAATAGCATATGAATCTTGGCACTGGAGATATGTGGGCACAGAACATGCAAAAAAAATGAATGAATTGAATATGTGTTTAGAAGAATATATACAATATTTAAAGACACATTAAAGGTTCGGTAGTAATGCCGAACTTTTTTCGATTAAAGTCACTTTAGAGTCACATTCAAATATTAATATATAATCAAATAATGAGGAAAGGAAAATATAGATATGGAAATTTTAAAAGTTGAAAATTTAAACAAGATTTATGGAAAAGGAGAAAACGAGGTAAAAGCTGTAAATAATGTATCATTTTCAGTACAAAAGGGTGAGTTTGTAGCGATAGTAGGGGCATCTGGAAGCGGAAAATCAACATTATTACATTTACTTGGAGGAGTAGATAGACCAACAAGTGGAAAAGTTTTTATAGATGGTCAAGATATTTATAGACTAAATGATGAGCAACTTGCTATTTTCAGAAGAAGACAAGTAGGATTAATATATCAATTTTATAATTTAATTCCAATATTAAATGTAGAAGAAAATATTACATTACCATGTAATTTAGATGGAAAGGAAGTAAAAAAAGAAAAATTAGATGAAATGCTAAAAACATTGAAATTAGAAAATAGAAGAAAACATCTTCCAAATGAGCTTTCAGGGGGACAACAGCAAAGGGTTTCAATAGGTAGAGCTATAATAAATAATCCAGCAATTATGTTAGCAGATGAGCCAACAGGAAATCTAGATAGCAAGGCTTCTGAAGAGATTATTTCATTATTAAGACTTTCTAATAAAAAATATAATCAAACTGTTATTGTTATTACACATGATGAAAAAATTGCATTAGAGGCAGATAGAGTTATAACAATTGATGATGGGAGGATTATAAAAGATGAAAAATGTTTTAAATAATTTTACAATAAGAAGTCTAAAATTAAATATCAAAAGAACAATTGCAACATGTATGGGAATTATAATGTCAACTGCATTGATATGTGCAGTAGCAGGAGTATTTTCAAGCTTTCAACAAACACTTATAAAACATGCAAAAGATTCTGATGGAGATTATCATGCAGTATTTTTTAATGTTAAGCCAAATGAACAAAAATATATATTAGAAAATAGAAATGTAAAAAGTACATTTATTACACAAGGAATTGGTTATTCAAAACTTGAAAATGTTCAAAATGAGTATAAACCATATTTGTATTTGATGGCATTTGATAAAGATGCATTAAATGATTGGGGATTAAAACTTGTAGAAGGAAGAATGCCAGAAAACTCTAATGAGATAGTAATTCCTAAACATTTAGAGTCAAATGGTGGAGTTACATATTACCATATTGGAGACAAAATAACTCTAAATATTGGAAAAAGAATGACAGATGATGGAGAAGAGTTGAAACAAAATAATCCTTATAATAATCAAGCAGAAGAAGGAGAAGGAGACTATATTGCAGAGCACTTAGAGGTAACTCAATCAAGAGAATTTACAATAGTTGGGGTGATAGAAAGACCTAATATGGAAATAGAAGATTATAGTGCACCTGGGTACACAGTAATTACTTTGTTAGATAATGTAGATAAGCAATTGCCTGTAAATATCGCTGTAAAATATAAAAACATCAGAGAAGTCTATAATATTACCAAAGATATTGAAAAACAATTAACAGATGCAAATTCTACTACAAATTCAGAACTATTAAGATGGTCTGGAGTTACAAGAGATAGTGGAACATTGCAAATGCTATATTCTTTAGCAGGAATTGTAATTGGTATTATAATTGTTTCTAGTGTATTTGTAATAAGAAATAGTTTTGCGATTTCTATAACAGAAAAAATGAAACAATATGGTATGTTATCAAGTATAGGTGCAACCAAAAGGCAAATAAAGAAAAACGTGCTATTTGAAGGGATGCTTTTAGGGTTAATATCAATACCAATAGGAATATTTTGTGGAGTATTAGCAACATTTATTTTAATGAGAGTTTCAACTGAATTAGTTGGAAAAAGCGTATTTACAAATGAAGTTGAATTTGTATTTAGTATGCCATATTGGGCAGTTATAATAAGTATAGCTTTAGGATTTGTAACAATTTATTTATCTTGTATTTTTTCTGCTAGAAGAGCAGCAAAGATATCACCAATAGATGCAATCAGAAGCAATACTGATATAAAAATAAAATCAAAGAAAATTAAATGTCCAAAATTAGTTTCAAAAATATTTGGAATTGGAGGAGAAATTGCATACAAAAATTTAAAAAGAAACAAAAAGAAATATAGGACTACTGTTATTTCACTTGTAGTAAGTATTACAGTATTTATATCTTTAAGCACATTCTTGAATTATGCTTTTGGAATGACAGGAATTTATTATAAAGAAATGGATTATAATATTACTATTTATTCAAACTATCAAAATGATAATGAAAATAGTGAAAAAAATACTTTTGAGTATTACCAAAAACTTATGGAGAGTTCGAATGTAGATAAATATGCAATAATGAGAACAGTGGTTTTTGATAAATGTAATATAGAGCAATTTGCAACAGAAGAATTTAAAAATTATTATAAAGAAAGTTATTCAGCTTCAATAGATGAAGCCATGACTATCTCAATTACTTCAATAGGGGATAAAGCATATAGAGATTATGTGAAAAAAATTGGCGCAAAATATGATAATTGTAAAGATGCTATTATTTATTGTGATGATTCCAGTATTTATGAATATAGTGATGAAAACAAAAAATCAGAAAGGATGATACCATTTGATTTTAAAGAAAATGATGTTATAAAAGGTACAACTGTTGGCAATGAGGAAGTAAACTTGAAAGTGGCTAAAATTTCAGACCAAAGTCCTTTAGCTGCAAATAGATATACTTTTTCTGGAACATTTTTGGTAAGTGATGAATATATGGATAAATTAAAAGATTATGGTTGTGTTAGTGCATATGTAAATGCAAGTAATGCAGAAGAATTTTGCAAAAAATTAGATGAGGAAGAGACTAGACTTGCGAAAGAAGGAATAAGACTTAATTATACAAATTACAATGAGGAAGCTGAACAACAAAATAGAATGGTTCTTCTTATATCAATATTTCTATATGGATTTATTGTTGTAATTACATTAATTGGTGTAACAAATATTTTTAATACAATAACAACAAATATGAATTTAAGAAGTAAAGAATTCGCAATGTTAAAATCAATTGGTATGACTAAAAAAGAGTTTGATAAAATGATTAATTTGGAAAGTGTATTTTATGGCGTGAAGTCTTTAATAATAGGAGTTGCTTTAGGTTCTGGTATTTCTTATTGGATTTATAAAATTTCAATTGGAAGCCAAGCTACAGAAAATTTAAAATTTGTTTATCCAACAAATGCTGTTATAATTTCTGTTGTATTTATTGCTGTTATTGTTGGCATTATTATGAGATATTCTTTAAATAAGATTAATAAACAAAATATTATTGAGACTATTAGGAATGATAATATTTAAAAAATATATGAAATTGAGCCTGAACAAGAAAATGGCTCAATTTTAAGTATTAATAAAAATTTAATAATTTTTTTATTTTTTATTAATAAAAATCTGTTATAATAGAAAAGAAAAGAAAGGAAGAAGAAAAATGTATAACATATTAGTAGTAGATGATGATAAAGAAATAGTAAAAGCGATTGAAATATATTTAGGAAAAGAAAATTATAAAATAATAAAAGCATATGACGGAGAACAAGCACTAGAGAAAATAAAAGAAAATGAAATACAATTAGTAATATTAGACATAATGATGCCCAAAAAAGATGGAATAGAAACACTAGAAGAAATAAGAAAAGACAAAAACATACCAGTAATAATGTTATCAGCAAAATCAGAAGACATAGACAAAATAAATGGATTAAATAATGGAGCAGATGATTATATTACCAAACCATTTAATCCCGTAGAATTAATAGCAAGAGTAAATGCACTGATAAGAAGATATACCAAATTAGGAAGTTCGATAAATGAAACCGCTTCTGAAAGTGAAAAAACAAATATTATAAAAAATGGAGAATTGGTAATAAATGACGATTTAAAAAAAGTAATAGTAGACGGCAAAGAGGCCAAGCTAACCCCTACCGAATATAACATATTAAAATTTTTAACTCAAAACAAAGGAAAAGTATTTTCAATTGAAGAAATATATACAAATGTATGGGATGGAGAATGTTATGCAGCAGAAAATGTAATTGCAGTACATATAAGACACATAAGAGAAAAGATTGAGATAAATCCTAAAGAACCTAAGTATTTAAAAGTTATTTGGGGAGTCGGATATAAAATAGAAGATTTGCACCGATGAGAACCGGTCCCAACGGTGCAAAAATAAAAAATGCACGGCAGAGAACCGGTCCCAACGGTGCAGAGGGAGGAAAAATGAAAAGAAATAAGCTATTAAAAGCAGTAAGTTATGTAGTATTATCAATATCAATATTAATACTTATTATATCTATTATGTGTATTGCGATAAAAAATTCAGATTATCTTAATGAAGAAAAATATTTTAAATCTGAACAATTTGCGTTTAACTACTTGATGACATTAAGAGATATTGCAGATATTTTAATACATAATAATAGTTTATATGATAGTGTAAAAGACGAAGAGATGGAAATATATCATATATATAATAATTATTCAGCAAGTGGCGATATACAAAGTACGTATACGAATTATCCAAGCTTAAAAAACATAAATTTTTTGATTATTTATAAAAATAAGGCGATTACGAATATATCAGCTAATACGATTAACGAAATAAAAGAACAGATGAACAATCTTCCATCGGATTCAAAAGTTAATATTTTAGATGGCAAGATTCAAACAGATTCGCAAAGTATGGAACAATATGGAGATAAGTACTTAAATAATTTTATAATTACATATTATACTACAGATACAGCGAAAACTGATACAATGCTTAAAGATGGAAGATACATTGAATATATTTCAGCAAATATAAATGATTTTGAGGTGTATAGTTCATATAAAGAAGAGCTAAACTCAAGTTCTGACAGGCAGATGGCGACAACATTTTTAAAAATGGTTGAACCAATTTCAAATAATTCATATGTTATCATGCCAATAAGTGCAGTATTAACGGTATTATTGATTATATATTTGACAAGTGCAATTGGACATGATGAAGATGAAAAAAAATCGGTTGAGATTAATACTTTTGATAGAATTCCAATAGAAGCAATATGTTTTGTTGCAATGTTAATTAGTTGTTTGCCATTTATATTATTAGAATTTGTTGGAACTGATTATAATGCAATAACATCAATAGCTATAACAGCATATTTTATTATATATATTTGTGTTGCGATTACTATGACAACTATTATAAAAAGGGTAAAAGCAAAGCAATTTTTAAGAACATCATTCATAGGAAAAGTTTTGATTTGGTGGTTAAATATTTGCAAAAAAATCATAAAAAAAATAGAAACTATTTATAATACACTTATATATTCTCCGAATACGACAGCTAAAGTAATAATTACAGCGGGTTTAACAGTATTTACATTGATTTTGATAATAACATTATTTGGAGACAGTTCAATGTTGCCAGTCATAATATTTATGATAATAGGATTTGTTTTATATAAGATAATAAGAATTTTTAAAGAGTATTTACAAATAGAGAAGAAATTAAAAGAAATATATGAAGGAGACAATCAGAATGAGCTTGATGCTAAAGAATTTTCTAGTACATTCAAAAATTCAATAATATATTTAAATGATATTTCAAATGGGTTTGAAAATGCAGTTCAAGAAAGAATGAAAAGTGAAAGAATGAAAGCTGAACTAATAACTAATGTTTCGCACGATATAAAAACACCGTTAACCTCAATAATCAACTATGTTGACTTATTGAAAAAAGAAAATATCCAAAATGAAAAAGCAAAAGAATATATAGAAATATTAGAAAATAAATCTCAAAGATTAAAGAGACTTACAGAAGATTTAGTAGAGGCTTCTAAAGTATCAACGGGAAATATATCTTTAAATTTGGAAAAAATTAATATAGTAGAACTTGTAAAACAGGCAACAGGTGAATTTGAAGATAAGTTTAAGAAACGAGGGCTAGAAACTATAATTAATACTAAACAAAGTGAAATTAATGTTATGGCAGATAGTAAATATATGTATAGAATTATAGAAAACTTATATAGCAACATTTCAAAGTATGCACTAGAAAACTCGAGAGTATATATTGATATAAAATGCACCGATGAGAACCGGTCCCAACGGTGCAAAAAATGCACGGCAGAGAACCGGTCCCAACGGTGCAAATAGAAATAAAAAACATATCAAAAGATAGACTTAATATTTCTGCTGATGAATTAATGCAAAGATTTGTAAGAGGAGATAAAGCTAGAACTACAGAGGGAAGCGGACTTGGAATTTCTATTGCACAAAATTTAACCGAGTTACAAAATGGAAAGTTTGAGCTAAAGCTTGATGGAGATTTATTTAAAGTTGAACTGACATTTAATAAGATATAGAAAAGAAGGAATATAGAATGAACAATAATAAAAATAAAAAAATAAAGATACTAAGAATAATAATATTTATTGTAACTGTAATTATTATGATAGGACTTACGATATATTTGTTTCCGGTAATGAAAAATCTATCAACACATGAAGGACAAATTGCATTTAAAGAAAAGGTTAGCAATTCAGGAGTGTATGGATTCTTGTCATTATTAGGGTTGCAATTTGCACAAATATTTTTGGTTGTATTACCAGGAGAACCATTAGAAATACTTGCTGGAATGTGTTATGGTGCTGTGGGTGGAACTTTGTTTATCTTATTTTCAGTAGCACTTACAACAACTGTAATATTCTGGATAATTAGAAAGTTTGGAAGAGAACTTATATATGATTCGTTTGGAAAAGAGAAAATCGATAAGATTGAAAATAGCAAGGTTTTTCAGGAACCTAAAAATATTGAATTTATATTTGCTATCTGTTTTGCAATAGTAGGAACTCCAAAGGATTTACTTACTTATATTGGTGCACTTTTTCCTATAAAACCGATAAGATTTATAATTATTGCTACATTTTGCAGATTTCCATCAATTATATCTTCTACTATTGTTGGACAGTATTTTTCAGAAGGAAATTGGAAAGTAAGTATAATTGTTTATTTAATCACTTTCATATTTACATTTTTAATTATAGCCTTAGTGAAATTTTTTGATAAGGAAAAAATCACAGAAAAGGCTCTGAAGGAATTGAAATAGTACTAGAATTGAGTAAAAAACTTGAAAAATTATGTCAAATATGGTAATATATAGATTAGTGGAGTCAAGAACTCTTTGTAACTGTTGATGTTCGTTTTTTTATTAAGGAGGATTATAATGGGAACATCAGTAAAAGAAGAATACGAGAACTTGAAGAGAAATGCTATAATCGAGTTGACAGTAATATTACTAATAACAGTAATAAAAAGCATTTTGCCATATTCAGAAACAATCAATTTTATACTGAATATTCAAGCATTGCTTTGCATGGTATCATGGTTGATAAGCCGGGCACGATTCTCAAATAAAGTTAAAGAAGAGTATTTAAGAATAATTGCTGAAGTGCTTGAAATTAGCTTGAGGCTGAGAGACGAGCAGGATATCAATAAAGAGGAGCTTAAATATGAGACTAATGGCTTGTTAATGGAATTTGATGATTTGTTAGACTTTTTTCAGCAAAGAGTACCAGATGCAGGTATTACTAAAGAGTTGAGAAAACGTCGTGAGATACTTAATGAATATTTAGAAATGATAACAGAAAAAGCTTGAAATCTGCGATACAATGTATTGCATAAGATGACATAATATGGTATAATTGATTTATTAGTAACTTTGAAACCACGTCTATAATAATTATTAGGAGGTAACAATATGATAAGTGGGTCAAAAATGAAAGCATCAAGATACGAGATTATGGATGAGGTAGCAAACGAAATTGCCGAGAGACAATTTGAGTATCTAGAGAAGGCCATTGAAAATGGTCAGGTAGAGTATTTTGCAACGCGGAAAATAATTGCAAACAGACATACAATGCGCCAAATTGCAGACTATACTTTTAGAAAAAACGGGATTAAATGGTTAAAAATCAGGCAGGTAATTAATAAAAAATCCCAAGGAATCTTAGAAAAAAGATTAAAAGGAGCTTCTTGGAATATTACTTATGGCCTAAGTGTTGTAATTTTAAGACCGATTTCGTAGGTTACAGTAAAGATTTGTAAATGTGTTCGAAAAAAGCCTGAAATTCAGGCTTTTTTTGATTTTTGCACCGTTGGGACCGGTTCTCAACGGTGCATTTTTCAAAAAATCAACCTAAAAAATCAACTGAAAATAATTGCCAAAAAAGATAGAATATGTTATAATATGATAGTATTTTAGCGAATTTGAAAGGAGTAATACCAATGACATTAGTGGAGGAATTAAAGTGGAGAGGACTAATAAAAGATATATCAAGCCCTGAATTAGAAGAAAAATTAAATGAAGGTGGACTAACATTCTATATAGGAACAGATCCAACGGCAGACAGTTTACATGTTGGACATTTGTCAAGTTTTTTAATCTCAAAAAGATTAAAAGATGCTGGGCATCATCCAATACTTTTAGTAGGTGGAGGAACAGGAATGATTGGAGACCCAAGACCTACAACGGAAAGAGCGATGATAAGTAAAGAACAAGTAAAACACAATTTCGAATGTTTAAAAGCACAAGTAGAAAAAATATTTGGATTTGAAGTTGTAAATAATAATGATTGGTATAAAGACATAAATGTAATAGATTTTTTAAGAGATTATGGAAAATATTTTAATGTGAATTATATGTTAGACAAAGATATAATAAGAAGAAGACTTGATACAGGAATTACGTATACGGAATTTTCATATATGATATTACAAGCCTTAGACTTTAAACATTTACATGAATGTAATGGAGTTGACCTACAATGTGCTGGTTCTGACCAATGGGGAAATATTACAGCTGGAATTGATTTAATAAGAAGGTCAACAGGTGATGAAGTATATGGATTTACAATGCCATTAGTTACAGATTCACAAGGAAAGAAATTTGGGAAAAGTGAAGGAAATGCATTATGGCTAGATAAAAATAAAACATCAAGTTATAAATTATATCAATTTTTTATAAATGTAGAAGATAGTATGGTAATAGATTACTTAAAAATATACACATTCTTATCAAAAGAAGAAATTGAAGAATATGCAAAGAAAAATGCGGAACATCCAGAATTACGAGAAGCACATAAAGCATTAGCAAGAGAAATTATAACATTCCTACACGGAAAAGACGAATATGAAAGAGCAGAAAAACTAGCACAAAGTTTATTCAATAATGAGTTCAAGAACTTAACTAAACAAGATATTACAGACTTATTTGATGAACAAGATATTAAAGAAGTAGAAAGTAATATAGGAATAGTTGATATGTTGGTTAACACTGGAGCCGCTTCTAGCAAAAGAGAAGCAAGAGAATTTACACAAAGTGGAGCAGTTTCTATAAATGGCGAAAAAGTTACAGATATAGCAACAACAATAACAGATGATATGTTTATAGATGATACATATATAATTATTAAAAGAGGCAAGAAAAACTACTACATAGGTAGAAAATAAAATATAATAATATAAAAGGAGTGTGAGGAAAATGAGTGAAGAACCGCGAGAAAATCCAAAGCTGAAAATGGATAAAATGATGATAGGTCAAAAAGTGAGGAAAAGTTCTTTACTCATTTTTTGATACGTTATTTTTTTAATCCATTTCTTATATAATATAAAAACAAATTAATGTAAAAATGAATAGGGGGAAAGAAATGGAAATAGAAGAAATAAAAGAATTAGTAGCAAACAAAAAATTTACAGAATTAAAAAGTAAATTAGAAGAAATGAATAGTGCAGACATTTCAGAGATATTAGATGAACTAGAAGATAAAGAAAGTGTAATAATAGTATTTAGGTTATTAACTAAGGAAAAAGCAGGAGAAACCTTTTCACATATGGAATCAGACATGAGAGAAAAGTTAATACAAGATTTAACAGATGCTGAATTAAAAAATGTATTAGATGAATTATTTATGGATGATACTGTAGACCTAATAGAAGAGATGCCTTCAAATGTTGTACCTAAAATATTAAAGGCTATTTCTCACGAAGATAGAAAAAAAATAAATGAATTGTTAAAATATCCAGATGATAGTGCTGGAAGTATAATGACAACTGAATTTATTGATTTAAAAGAAGATATGACTGCAGAAGAAGCACTAAAAAGAGTTAGAAAAATAGGAGTAGATTCAGAAACAATTTATACTTGTTATGTTCTAAGTTCACAGAGAATACTTAAAGGTCTTATAAATATTAAAGATATATTATTAAGTAAAAAAGAAACAAAAATAGGAACTTTAATGGAAACAAATATAATATCTGTAAATACTCTAGAAGACCAAGAAGAGGTTGCCAAAAAATTTGATAAGTATGATTATTTTGCATTACCTGTTGTAGACCACGAAAACAGGCTAGTTGGAATAATAACAGTAGATGATGCCATTAATGTAATACAAGACGAAGTAGAAGAAGACTTTGAAAAAATGGCAGCAATAACGCCAACAGAAGAAGGATACTTTCAAACATCAGTATTTAAGCATGCCAAAAGCAGAATATTGTGGTTGCTTATATTAATGTTATCATCAGCATTTACAGGCAATATCTTAACAAAATATGAAGATGCGTTTGCAGTAGTTCCAATATTAGTAGCATTTATTCCTATGATAATGGGAACTGGTGGAAATTGTGGCTCACAGAGTTCAACACTTATAATTCGTGGACTTGCTACTGATGAAATAAAATTAAAAGACGTATTTAGGGTACTTTGGAAAGAAGTTAGAGTAGCAATTGTAGTTGGAATCGCTTTAGCAATTGTAAATATGATAAGAATAATGATTCAATATAAAAATATGCAACTTGCAATTGTTTTAAGTATTACATTAATTGCCACTGTAATTGTTTCTAAAGTAATAGGTTGCACATTGCCTTTGCTTGCAAAAAGATTAAAATTAGACCCTGCAATTATGGCAGCACCATTAATTACAACCGTTGTTGATGTGTGTTCAATATTGGTGTATTTCCAAGTTGCGACACATATAATGGGACTTTAATGAGATTGGAGGGTGAAAAATGAATATAGAAGAAATAAAAGAATTAATTGAAAACAAACAATTTACACAACTAAAAAAAGAACTTAAAGAAATGAAAAGTGCTGATGTATCATTAATACTAGATGAACTTGACAAAGAACAAGCAGTTATATTATTCAGACTTTTGTCAAAAGAAAAAGCAGGAATGGCATTTGCGTATATGGAAACAGACATGAGAGAAAAACTAATCAAAGACTTAACTGACGCTGAATTAAAAAATGTATTAGATGAATTGTTTATGGATGATACAGTAGATTTAATAGAAGAAATGCCATCAAATGTTGTAACAAGAATTTTAAAAAATGTAGATAAAAATGATAGAAAAATAATAAATGAATTGTTGAAATACCCGGATGATAGTGCTGGAAGTATAATGACTACAGAATTTATAGATTTAAAAGAAAATATGACAATAGAACAAGCATTAGATAGGATACGCCAAATAGGTACAGATTCAGAAACAATATATACTTGTTACGTATTAGGGAAAAACAGAAAATTACAAGGAATTATTAGTATAAAGGATTTGCTTTTAGCAAAAGAAGAAAGTTTAATTGAGGACAATATGGAAACAAACATAATATCTGTAAATACTTTAGAAGACCAAGAGGAAGTTGCTAAGAAATTTGATAAATATGATTTGTATGCCTTACCTGTAGTTGATAATGAGAATAGATTAGTTGGTATAGTAACAGTAGATGATGCTATTAATGTATTACAAGATGAAGCAGAAGAAGACTTCGAAAAAATGGCAGCTATGGCGCCAACAGAAGAAAGTTACTTTGAAACATCAGTATTCAAACATGCAAAAAATAGAATTGTGTGGTTACTTATATTAATGCTTTCATCTGCTATAACAGGAACAATCATAACAAAGTATGAAAATGCATTTGCTGCAGTACCTTTGTTAGTAGCATTTTTACCAATGCTAATGGATACAGGTGGTAACTGTGGTTCACAAAGTTCAACATTAATAATAAGAGGTCTTGCAACAGATGAACTTGAGGTAAAAGATGTATTCAGAATTTTATGGAAAGAAATAAGAATAGCTGTTATAGTTGGAATATCATTAGCAGCAATTAATGGTTTAAGGATTTTTGCACAATATAAAAATTTACAAATTGCATGCACGGTAGGATTAAGTATAACAAGTACTGTCATATTGTCTAAGTCAATTGGATGTTTATTGCCTTTGCTTGCAAAAAAACTAAAATTGGACCCTGCAATTATGGCTGCTCCTTTAATTACTACTATTGTTGATATTCTTTCTGTATTAGTGTATTTTAATATTGCTACAGCTATTATGGGATTATAAAATTTAATAATGTGAAAAGTTTGTGAAAACTAGCACTCTCTTATTGACATTGCTAAAATATAGATATATAATAGCAATATCAAAGGAGAGTGTTTTAATATGGAAACAAAACAATTTAAAGCAGAGTCAAAAAGACTACTAGATTTAATGATAAATTCAATTTATACAAACAAAGAGATATTTTTAAGAGAACTAATCTCAAATGCAAGTGATGCGATAGACAAACTAGCATATCGTTCATTAACAGACAAAAACTTGAATGTAGATACATCAGAATTAGGAATAAAAATAGAGATAGACAAAGAAAATCGTAAAATAATAATAAAAGACAACGGATGTGGAATGACAGAACAAGAACTTGAAAACAATTTAGGAACAATTGCTCAAAGTGGTTCATTAGCATTTAAAGAAGCAAATGAGAAAAAAGAAGATATTGATATAATAGGTCAATTCGGCGTAGGATTCTATTCAGCATTTATGGTAAGTGATAAAGTAACTGTAGAAAGTAAGTCAGTTGATGAAGCACAAGCACATAAATGGAAATCAGCAGGGGCAGAAGGATACACAATAGAACCATGTGAAAAAGAAGACATTGGTACAACAATAACATTGCATATAAAAGAAGATAATGAAGATGAAAAATATAGTGAATTCTTAGACCAATACAAAATACAAGGATTAATTAAAAGATATTCAGACTATATTAGATATCCAATAAAAATGGACATAGAACATGAACACAAAAAAGAAGGAACAGAAAATGAATATGAAACAGAGATAGAAACAGAAACTATAAATAGTATGATTCCAATTTGGAAAAAAGAAAAAAGCAAAGTGACAAAAGAAGAATATAATAGTTTCTATACAGAAAAATTTAATGATTTTATGCCACCATTAAAAGTAATACATTCATCAGTAGAAGGGCAATTCACATATAATGCATTATTATATATACCATCACATTTACCATATGATTATTATTCACAAGAATACGAAAAAGGACTTCAATTATATTCAAATGGTGTATTAATAATGGATAGATGCAGTGAATTATTACCAGACTATTTTGGATTTGTAAAAGGATTAGTAGATAGCCCAGATTTATCTTTAAATATTTCAAGAGAAATGTTACAACATGATAGACAATTAAGAATCATAGCTAAAAATCTTGAAAATAAGATAAAATCAGAATTACAAAATATGTTAAAAACTGAAAGAGAGGAATATGAAAAATTCTTTAACACATTTGGTATGCAGTTAAAATATGGAACTTATGATAATTATGGAATGAACAAAGACAAATTAAAAGATTTATTAATGTTCTATTCTTCATCAGAAAAGAAACTAGTGACTTTAGATGAATATGTTTCTAGAATGAAAGAAGGACAAGCAACTATCTATTATGCTTCAGGTGAATCTATTGACAAAATTGATATGTTACCACAAGTTGAAGGTGTAAAAGACAAAGGATATGAAATATTGTATTTAACTGAAAATGTTGATGAATTTGTAATACAAGTATTACAAGAATATAAAGAAAAGAAATTTGCAAATGTATGTGCAGATGATATTGATTTGGAAACAAAAGAAGAAAAAGAAGAACTTCAAAAAGTAAATGATGAAAATAAAGATATGTTTGAACTTATGAAAGAAGCGGTAGGAGAAGAAGTTGATAAAGTAAGATATACACACAAATTAAAAAATCATCCAGTATGTTTGACAAGTGAAGGAGCAATTTCAGTTAAAATGGAAAAAGTCATAAATTCTATGCCTAATAATGAAGAAAAAATTAAGGCTCAAACTATCTTAGAGATTAATGAGAACCATCCAATTGCTCAAAAAATCAAAGATTTATATGAAAATAATAAAGATGAACTTAAAGAATATACTAAAGTTCTATATGCTCAAGCTAGATTAATTGAAGGCTTACCTATTGAAAATCCAACAGAAATCAGTAATTTGATTTGTAATTTAATATCTAAATAAATTGACATAAAACTTAGAAGATGCTATAATATAATTGACAGGAAAATTCCTGTTTTTGGTAACTTGTTAATATTTTAACAGAAAAGGAGAAAATAATGACAACAAAAGAAGTCAAAACCAAAAAACTTGGTATCAACGAAATGGTATCAACATTAAAAGAATTGAATTCTAATACAGAATTCAAGATTTTTAGTGATGACGTAATCGAATTTAAAGGTGTACGTCCATCAGAGGCAAAATATCCTGATGGATATTACTATTCACCAATGTGTGGAATTACAAACAAAGGCAATGCTGCATCAGATGAGGATGTTGCCTTATTCAGAGTGATACTCGTATGTGGCTAGGAGTCATTATTTAAAACAGATTACTGTACCTCACGAAAGTGGGGTTTCTTTTTTGCTTTTAAATTCATTTTTAAGAAAGCACATACTTTTTTTAGGCTCATAAGATATATAAAAAAGAATGGAGGCAAGATAATGAAAAAAATATTAGAAGTAAAGAATATTTGTAAAACATATCAATCCAAAAACGGAGAAATAGAAGCACTGAAAAATATAAGTTTTGATATAGAACAAGGAGAGTATATAAGTATAATTGGTCCAAGCGGTTGTGGCAAATCAACTTTATTATCAATTATATCTGGTCTTGAAGGAAAAACATCTGGAGAAATTTACATAGATGGAAAAATTGGATATATGCTACAAAAGGATAATCTTTTAGAGTGGAGAACTATATATAAAAATGTATTGTTAGGTTTGGAAATTCAAAAAGAAAATACACCGGAAAATAGAGAATATGTAGAAGAGTTACTAAAAAAATATGGGTTATATGAATTTAAAGACAAATATCCTACTCAATTATCTGGAGGAATGAGACAAAGAGTGGCACTTATTAGAACTCTTGCAATTCGACCTAAAATTTTGTTATTAGATGAGGCTTTTTCTGCTTTAGATTACCAAACTAGATTAATGGTTACAGAAGATATTTTTAAGATTTTAAAAGCGGAAAATATTACTGCATTAATGGTTACCCATGATATATCAGAAGGTAGATTTCAAAGTAGACAGTATGCGGGATAGAACAATTTGAATTTATTTTTTGCTATTGACAAAAACAAAGGTTTGATATAAAATTGAGAAAAAATAAATTTTGTAAGTTTATGGAAAAGTTTTAAATATTATGATATAAATAGAATAATTAATATAACTTATAATAATAAAAAGGGGATTGATAAATCTATGGAAGAAAAAAGATGTTTATTATGCAATAAACCATATGATTATAAATATAAATTGAGTTAATAACAGAAAATGAAATGTTTAAAGCTAAAATACAACAATTGATAAAAAAATATGGAGAAGGAAAAAATGAATTTATTGTAGATGATAGTGCACCTGATGAAGATATTTCTATAACATTTGATAGCAAAGATTTACTCTTTGCATTACATAATGCTACAGTATTTGTTAAAGCACAAAAGAATGAAAATAATATATGGGAAATGGAGGTACAAATAAAAGATACATATGACTTTACTGAATTTAAAAATTTGAAAGAATATGCAGATAATAAAGATGGAATATTAGAAGATATTTTGTCAACAACATTAAATAATCTAGCTGTAGTATCAAGTGAATATGGGGTTATAAAAATATATGACTTGGAAATAAAATTTAGAACAAAAGAAGAAAAATATTAAATTTTATAAGAAGGTGTTCATATTGAAAAAAACAGAAATAACTAAAACAACGTCGTTGATAATGTGTACTGTTATTATATTAGGTTTAATTATTTATATTTTTATAATAAAAGAATTTGTAAATAAGGATAATGACTATAAAAAATTAGGATTAGAAATAAAAGAATCAAATATAGAATATAGCACAATTTATGACTATGATAAGTTGTATAAATATAAAGTGTACAAAATAAAAAATTATTATAATAATATGGAAAAGTTTAAAAAGCAATTAGAAGATAATGAGGATTGGAGTAAAAATAAATTTTATGAATACATAATGTTAAAGTTTTGTGAAATTAAAGATGATGAAAATATTAAAATTGACAGAGAAAATCTATATTATTATCATAAAAATGGAGCTTATGCTATTTTTGATTTGAAGAATGCAAAAATATATTATTTTGAAAACAGTATTTGGAATAACCATAAAGAGTATAGTAATATTTTAGGTATAGAAACAAAAAAATATAATACAAGAGAAATATACAGTGTAAGAGGTGGACCACAAAATGACGGTTTAGACTATTATGTATATGAATTTTCAAAAGAATGTGGACAAGATATAGTAAAAAATCTAGATAATGATTCTAAATGGAGCAAAGATAAATTAGAAGATAAAATATTAAATAATTATACATACAACAAAGAAGTACTTGAGATTAAAAACGGATATTACCATTATGAATTGGTATGTAGAACGAGAGATGAAAATAAAAAGAAAAATGTTACTAAAGAAAATGCAACAGGTTGTGAAATAGGCGTTTATGATGCTGACAAGAATATCCTATATTATTATTGGCAAAGTATATAATAAAATAAAGAAAAATTTTAAATTTGTGAAAGGAATTTTACGTAATGGACAATGAATTAAATGAGCAAAATAATTTTATAATGTATACAACAGATGATGGACAAGTTGATATTGAAGTGAGATTAGAAGAGGAAAATGTATGGCTTACTCAAAAATCAATGGCCGAATTATTTGAAACAACTAGGAATAATATAACAATGCATATAAAAAATATTTTTGAAGATGGAGAACTACAAGAAAAAACAGTTAGTAAGGATTCCTTACTAACTGCTAAAGACGGAAAAAACTATAAAACAAAATTTTATAATTTGGATTTAATTATAGCAGTAGGATATAGAGTCAAATCAGTTCGAGGTACGCAATTTAGAATATGGGCAAATAAATTAATTAAAGAATATCTAATAAAAGGGTATAACCTTAATGTTAAAAGATTCAAAAACAATGGAGGAGGAACGTACTTTGAAGAGGTTTTAGAAAAAATTAGGGATATCCGTTCATCAGAAAAAGTATTTTGGAGAAAAATATTAGATATTTATGCTACAAGTGTAGATTATGATGCTAAAAATGAGCAAACAAGAGAATTTTTCAAAACAGTTCAAAACAAAATGCACTATGCTGTTCATGGTAACACAGCATGGTGTCAGCATATTTAGATGTTGCAGAGATTAATGCTTTAAATATGCATGCTATGACAATGAAAGACTGGGTAAAAGAACTAGATGGATTTTTAACTATGACTCATAAAGATATATTAGAAGGATCTGGGACAATATCTCATGAAAAAGCATTAGAGAAAGCACATAAAGAATATGATAAATATATGAAAAATCATTTAACACAAGCAGAAAAAGATTATCTAGAAATAATGGGTGAAGATATAAAAAAGTTAAAATAATGCAAGAGTAAAATGCTAATTAAAGGATAAAAAAAGAAAGATAACTAGTAATTTTAAAGTGATATTTTAGTGGTAAAAGAAGCTGAAAATAATTATAATAGCACATTTAGTTAAATTATCATATATTATAAT
>CAKPLQ010000029.1 GCA_934167685.1 uncultured Clostridia bacterium
CCTGGAACGGGCTCGAACCGTCGACCTCTAGCGTGACAGGCTAGCGTTCTAACCAACTGAACTACCAGGCCGTAAAACATGGTGGTCGCTATAGGGCTCGAACCTATGACCCTCTGCTTGTAAGGCAGATGCTCTCCCAGCTGAGCTAAGCGACCATGTCTTTCGACAAGACTTAGTATACTATGTTTTTTCTCTATTGTCAATACATTTTTAAAATTTTTTTTATTTTTTTACAATTTTTCCGAATTTACCTATTTTTTTAATTTATTGTTGTACTCGTTTTCCCTGTTCCTACAACGTTTTCTTGCAAAGACCTCCATGTATTGCAACCGATTATTCCATCTGATGTTAATCCTCTTGAAGTTTGGTATCTTCTCACTGCACTTTCTGTTTGTGCACCAAATACACCATCAAGACCACCAGTTTTATATCCTAAAGTATTCAAATCATCTTGCGCTATACATACATAATTTCCTCTTGACCCTCTTCTTATCAATGGATATCCACCACTACTACAAGCTGGTGTTCCAAACCTCCTGTCAAAATGTACCCAAGTAGGCGATAATGAAGCAGGCTCTACATATGTCCAAACTCCTGAATTTTTAGCACTATTTCTTAAAACTGTTCTCTGAGCATTAGTTAATCTTTGCCCAACATCAAATGCTGTCCCAGCATAATGTTGGCTTTGATTTCCGTGGCCACCTTCGTATGGTCTTTTAAATGCAAATCCCACAGAAATCGGTGCACCATATATATATCTTTGACTATTCCATGCTTGCATTGTCCTTTTGTCTGTCCACAATATGTTACTATTACTTGAACCTCTAAATTCTCTTACTCTTAATGTATTATTTGTATTATATGGCATTGCCTCACTTTCACCCCTAAAAAATGTTTCCATTCTATTAGTATCTTGATTATACACTAAAATTTTCGCCATAAAATATTCCTCCCTCATAACATACTTTTTATATATTATGAAAGAGGAATATTTTTGTTATTATTTTTTCTCAGTACATTTAACTATAACTCTCTGTTTTACGTCATCAGTACATGTTATTAGCGTGACTTCTCTTTTACCATTTGTGTATTGAGTTGTATCAGACCTGTCATTCGGGTCAACTGTATGCAAATCATACACTTCATATTGGACTGTTCTCTGGCTTAAATCCTGTATCTCTACTATATCACCAACTGTTAATTTAGGAACCTCACTAAAGAAAACTCCTTTTCTTCTATAATTATGACCTATTATGCAAAGATTTCCAACTTCATTTGGGTTAGCTCCCCAAAACTTATATGGTGCTACCTTCATGACTTCAACATTCTTAGTTTGTGCCAATATCGGATAATTTATGTTGATTTTAGGAATTTTAACAATGCCTATTGCCTCATACTTTTTTCCATCAGAAGCAACATACTCAGAAGTAGCAGTTGCCATTTGTAATGAATTATTTGTTGAATTCGTTTCTTCTGTATTCTCTATCTCTTCCATATCTTCTGTAGCTTCTTGCGTAATTTTTACTACAAGAGCATTGTCATTTTCGCTAATTATTGTGTTATCCTTTTTTGTTAAAAAAGATAATATATCTCCAGAAATGCCTTCTTGTCTATTTTTATCATACTCTGAATATGCATAGAAAGAAAATAATGATATTATTAATAATATTGATATTATAAACAGAATTTTATATAATTTCTTTTTTCTTTTAAGTTCTGGTGTTACATATATTTTTTCTGTTACCAAAATCTGATTCATATTTTCCTCCTTCCGCCCCTTTTAATTTGATACTTCATCAATTGTAATAGTATTAATTAAATTATTTGTTTCATTGTATGTTATAGACACTTTATATTTAGCTCTATCTTTTATTTTTTCTGAAATTTGTTTAACTCCATCCTCATCAGTTTTGTCTTTTTCTATAGCCAATTTTATACTATACTTAATTTTAGAAGAGTCTGTTATATTGCTATTTTCATTATCATTAACTTGATTAATTTCATAACTTCCTAAATTATTTTTTACCACTTCCAATAATGTCTTTACATTTTCTGCTGATACCTCGTCTCCTGTATAAAATTCAAATTTAGCATTAAATTTATTTATATCTACTTGAGTCATTTCTGTATTAGAATTATCAGTATTATTATTCTCCACATTATTTCCAAAACCTAAAGCATTAATTAATAATTCAAGACGAGAATTTGCTTTTTCTGGTACTCTTACTTTTAATTGTTGAATTATATTTTTTCTAACATTTTCATCTGCATCATTCAACACAAAGTTATTATTATCTGATAATGTTTGTTTTTTCTCAAAATCACTACCTATTTTTATATCACTTATAACATCCAAAGTTGCATTTAATATATCTTTTTTATAATTTATTGATGAATCAATCTGTATATCACTACCAGACTTATTCATTTGATTAGATAAACTTATTGTGTATTTATCGTCATCTTCTCCAATTTCCACTACTATATCGAATTTTTCTTGTTGATCTGTATTTTCTTTAGAAAAGTTCACACTATATTGGTCTGTTTTATCAGAATTTACCACAGCAATTTGTATTCTTGAATTTATTTTCCCATTAGTATTTGTATTTTCTACTGTTACTTTATTTAACCCTATTTCGAAAACTGTTCTTATTGTAACATTATCTTTTTCGTATACAGTAATTTTTACTTCTGGTACGTCAGTTTCTTCGGTTAATTTTTCAATCAATTGATCTATGTATCCTTGATACATTTCTTTTTGCGCATCTAATTTATCTATAATAATACTTTCTGTTTTTAATTGATTTAAAATTTGAACTAGCATATTTTCTACTTGTTCTTTGCTTAATGTAACAGTATACGCTTTTGTTTTAACTGTATTATTGTTATATGTAATAACCGCATTTTTATTACTTTTAAATGTTCCACTAGAGATAGTATCTATGATAATCTTACTATATTTTTCTTTTAATTTTTGAGAATCACTATCTGATATCACTTCTTCTTCAACATCCGAAGTTCCGTCAATAACATTCATAATTTTTTCTAATGTCAAACTATCTGTTCCTAAATCACTTGCAACTGTTTCTAAGTTATTATCATCTTTTACAGAAATAAACTGTTTAACTACATCTGAAAATCTAACACCATATGTACCTTGGTCTTTTATCAACTCAGACTCAAGATATTTTTGGTCTCCTAGCAAAACTTGTCCATCAGCATAAAAATATTTATCGGCTTGGTCTTTTTGAACATCTATAGTTGCAGAAAGGTCATTTAGAGAACTTGAAACTTCTCCACCTTCTGAATAAGTTGTTTTTAATTTGACTGTAGCCTCATATTTTTCCTGATTATTTAAATCATTTATTGTTTTTTGAGTTTGTGAATCTGCCAATTGATTAATTGTTTCTACATTTTGTGATATGTATTTAGAAAATAATTCCTTATCACTTTTAAATACATCTGTTGCTATATACAAATATGCTCCTATACCAGCTAAAGCTAATAATAAAATTATAATTATAAAAATTACTAATATTCTTTTACCTCTCATTATTTACTCCTTTTCTACCTTTTTAGTTTTATCTTTTGGATATTCTTTGTTTTACTGCTTCGTATACTATTATTCCTGTTGAAACTGATGCGTTTAATGATGTTACTTTTCCCTTCATTGGAATTTTTACGTTAAAATCGCAATTTTTCTTAACCTTTGCACTTATTCCTTTTCCTTCATTTCCTATTACTATTCCAAGAGGTCCTGTTAAATCTTGATTATAATAGTACTTTTCTGAATTTATATCTGTTCCGCATATCCATAGTCCTGCTTGTTTTAGCTCTTCTATTGCATCTGATATGTTAGTTACTCTAGCTATTTTCATATGTTCTACAGCACCTGCTGATGCTTTGTTTACAGTACTATTTACTGATACTGCTCTTCTTTTTGGAATTATTATTCCATGTACTCCAGCTGTTTCTGCTGTTCTTATTATAGATCCTAAATTGTGTGGATCTTCTATTCCATCTAAGATTAATACAAATGGTTCTTCATTTTTCTCTACTGCGTCTTGTAAAATATCTTGAATTTCAACATATTCAAATGGTGGTACTATTGCAATTACTCCTTGATAGTTTTCTTCTTGTGCCATTTCGTCCATTTGTCTTTTATCTTTTTCTACAACTATTATTTTTCTTTCTTTTGCAATTCCTAATATTTTATTTATAGAACCATGTTTTTCTCCTCTTGTTACATATATTTTGTTTATGTCTTTTCCACTTTCTAATAATTCTAGTACTGAATTCCTTCCCTCTATTTGGTCATCAAACCTTTTTTCTTCTCTGTCTTCTTGTCTTCTATCTTCTTTTCGCCTGTCCTCTTTTCTTCTTTCTCCTTGTCTTCTAGTACGTTCTCTTCTTTCTACTCTATTGACTCTCATTCTTTCTCCTTCCTATTCATCATCTAATTTTAATACTGATAAAAATGCTTCTTGTGGCATTTCTACATTTCCTATTTGTCTCATTCTCTTTTTGCCTCTTTTTTGCTTTTCAAGCAATTTTTTCTTTCTTGTAATATCTCCACCATAACATTTTGCTAATACATCTTTTCTCATTGCTGAGATTGTTTCTCTTGCAATTATTGTTCCTCCAACAACTGCTTGTAATGGTATTGCAAATAATTGCCTTGGTATTACTTCTTTTAGTTTTTCTACCATTTTTTTGCCTCTTGTATATGCATTGTCTTTAAATACTATAAATGATAATGCATCTACTGGTTCTCCATTTACATGTATATCTAATTTTACTAATTTTGATTCTCTATATTCTTTAAATTCGTAATCAAATGATGCATAGCCTTTGGTTCTTGATTTTAAAGCATCAAAAAAGTCATATATTATTTCGTTTAATGGTATGTCATATATTAATGTAACTCTATTTTCATCAAGATATTTCATATCTATAAATGTTCCTCTACGGTTTTGACATATATCCATTATATTTCCTACATATTCTTTAGGTGTCATTATATTTGCTGTAACTATTGGTTCTTCCATATATGCTATTTCTACTTGTGATGGCAAGTCTGTTGGATTGTAAATATCTAGTACTTCTCCAGATGTTTTGTGTACTTTGTAGATTACTGATGGTGCTGTTGTTATTAGTCCTAAGTCGAATTCTCTGTCTAATCTTTCTTCTATTATTTCTAAATGTAATAATCCTAAAAATCCACATCTAAATCCAAAGCCTAATGCTGCAGATGTTTCTGGTTCATATTCTAATGCTGCATCATTTAATTTTAGTTTTTCTAATGCTATTTTTAAATTCTCGTATTCACTTCCATCTATTGGGTATAATCCACAATACACCATTGGCGTCACTTTTTTATATCCTGGCAATGGCTCTTCTGCAGGATTTTCTTTTATTGTTATTGTATCTCCAACTCGTATATCTGTTAAACTTTTTATACTTGCAGAAATATATCCAACTTCTCCTGCCGTTATTTCTTGTACTGGCATATATTGACCTGGTGCAAAATACCCTACTTCTGCTACAGTAAATGTTTTTCCAGTTGCCATTAGTTTTATTTCGTCTCCAACTTTTACCTTTCCATCTACAACTCTTACATATGCTACTGCTCCTTTGTAGTTATCATAATATGAATCAAATATTAAGCATTTTGTTTTGGCATCTTCGTCTCCTTTTGGCGCAGGCAAATCTGTTACTATTCTTTCTAACACTTCTTCTACATTTAAACCAGATTTTGCAGATATACATGGTGCATCCATTGCGGGGATTCCTATTATATCTTCTATTTCTTTTTTTACTTCATCTGGTCTTGCATTTGGCAAATCTATTTTATTTATTACTGGTAATATTTCTAAGTCATTTTCTATTGCTAAATATACATTTGCTAATGTTTGTGCTTCTACCCCCTGACTCGCATCTACTACTAGTATTGCTCCATCACATGCTGCTAAACTTCTTGATACTTCGTAATTAAAGTCTACATGTCCTGGTGTGTCTATTAAATTAAATGTATATTCTTGTCCATCTTTTGCTTTGTATTTCATTCGCACTGCTTGAGACTTTATTGTTATTCCTCTTTCTCGTTCTATATCCATGTTGTCTAACACTTGCTCTTCCATTTCTCTTTGTGATAATACTCCTGTTTTTTCTATCAGCCTATCAGCTAGTGTTGACTTTCCATGGTCTATATGTGCTATTATACTAAAATTTCTTATATTTTTTTGCTTCATATTTCCTCCTGTTTTTTCTCATATTTCTTGGCTATTATATTATAACATGTTTCTTATTTTTTTTCATCAATTTTTATAAATTTTTGCATTTTTTTGTTACAGGATAATGGTTTATTTAAAATTAATATAGAGAAATAGTTGAAATCTAAGCATTGAATGAAATGGCGAATGTGCCTGAAGAAATTTTAGAAATTCTTATGTAGTTTTATGGTAAGAGTTCACGATAGTGGAAAGGACCCATAAAACAAATTAGAATTTCTTAAATTTCGTAATAAGCCGAGACATGTAATGAAAAGCTTATATTTCAACTATTTAATATAACAAGCTAATCTAAACCAGTAACCCGTAACATTTTTGGGAATAATAATATATAAAAAAACTGAGATAAAACTTTTTTGTTTTGCCTCAGCTTTGAATTTTATTATTCTACTACTTGAACAGGTAAATATTTTACTCCCCATGCTAATGCTTCTGCATGTGAATTCATATATATATCTATTCTATTTCCTTGGATTGCTCCGCCTCTATCTTCTACAGTATATTCTTTACCGTTTATATTTAATTTTGTACCAAATGCAAATTGTCCTGATGCAGCCACTGTATGACCTGCTGTTGCATGTGTTCCAGATGCTGTTCTTCCTGTTACTTTACCACAACATTTAGCACATGAACAATATGCTGTTACTTTAAATATTTTTGTTGTTCCTGTTGCTGTATTTGTAGTTGTTGCACTTGTTTTTGCTATTGTACTACCAGCTCTTGATGTTACATTTCTTTGCACTTGTACTATTTTATTTACTGGTTCTTTTATTACTGTTTCTGATAATTTTGTTTTTTCTATTTCTTCTTCATTTTGATATTTTACTTTATATGTTATTTCTTTTATTCCGTCTTCCCCTTGTTGTATTACTTTATTTTTTGTATCTGTTGAACCTTGTGATGCGTCTTTTGTAATTGTTTCGTATGGTATTGTTTCTTGTTCTACCACTATTTTTTCGATTATTGGTGAATAACTTTTTAATATTTCATCTAATGATGTTTCTATTCCACTTTCTGATAATTTAGCAATTTGTACTTCTTGCTCTGATTTGTTTGTTATTACTATTTTGTTGCTGTCTGTAATTTCATCATCTAAACTTGGTGTTACTCTTTCATCATCTTCTACTAATATATTATTGTCTTCTAATATTTCTTCTACATTTGTTTTGGTTGTGACTACTGTCATTGTATATCCATTTGCCATTGTTATTTGAACGCTTCTAATGTCTATTTCCGTAGCCATTACGCTTACTCCAAATACTAATATTATTATCAAACTTATCCCAATAATCTTCATGATAGAGATAGATGCTTCATCTTTTTTATCCATAAAAATCATTTTTCCTCCTTTTGACGACATACTTATTATACACGTTTTATATTATTTTGTCAAATTTTAAGTTTTTGTGTTGCCAATTTCCGTAAGCCTTGGTAAATCTTGGTCTTATATATTATATGTTGCTTGTACTAAAAAAATTCATAAAAAATTTTTTTATCTTTATTTTTTTCATATAAAAATGAACCTCAATTATTAAACTTTTGGTCTAATAATTGAAGTTCATTGGCATTCCGGTGAGGAGACGACTCACACTTGTTGCTTCGCATCATGTGCGACCCGTCTTCCTCTCGTTCTAATTTTTATATTTGATTCTTTGGTTGAGCCCATTCTAGTGTATCGCTGTACAGGACTCAGTGCTACGATTTAGAAAAGTGAAGCCCTGAAACCGACGTAGTTGCCGTAAACGGTCGTATAATCGCTGATACGGCTAGCTGCTGGAACATTGCTGCCATTGCTGCTGCAATAGCCACCACGACTGGCACAAGGATTGCTCGAATAAGAACTATATTCTAGTGTCCACTCAAATACATTTCCGGCCAAATCATATATTCCTTGTTTACTAAATGTTTCACTTGCTCCTGTTGATAATAATATTGCTTTATTCGAACCTTTTGCTCCATACGCTCCACTCGTCCAATCTCCTAATGTATAATTACTTGTATTGAAAATAGCATATTTAGAATTTGCATTTGTTATATTCCATAAATTATTACTGTAATTTCCCCAACTTGTACTATTTGTTTTTAAATCTGCTTGGGCTGTTCCTTTTGTCTCTAAATATTTTAATACTAAATCCCACTGCACTCCAAACATTAAACTACTTGTATAATTTTCTGATTTCACCATACCACTAGCTAATGCCTGTGCTTGACTACATGTTACATAATTGTATGGATACGCATTTTGTTTTATTACTGGCTTTTCTGTTGGTGCTGTTGATGATGAACCTGATGTCTTTGGCGCATCTTCTATTCCTGTTTCATATTTTCCTACATAAAATCCTCCATTTTGATATACACTCTTTAACATTTTTTGCTTTAACACTGTATATTGCTCACTTGTTAATCCTGTTGTTGCATCTGAGTAATATTCATCTCTCCAACCTTCTTCTTTAAGTGCCATTTGCCTGATGCTAGTTTGGGTATTATACTCTATATAAGTCAGTTTCTTAGCTTCTATTCCAGTATATTTATCATCTTTCATAAAGGAATTTGGTTCTAGTCTTGGGGATACATTTCTATAATCACTAGTATATGTATGTAAATCTGTTTCTATTGCTGTATATTCTTCATCCGTAAAACTTGTTATTGCTAATCCTGCTGTTGGATAAACTTCTTTTGTTTTAGGCACTTCTACCCATACATATTGGTTTCCTGTACTATCTTGTATTGTTAATCCATTATCCAATGTTGTTCCTTCTACTTGGGTAAATCCATCTGGCAAATATGGGTTAGTTATTGGCTTTTTACTTGTTACTGTTGTTGAACCTGCATTTGCCTCTTCTCCTGGTTGTTTTGGCTCTGCTGTTATGCTTACTCCTATATTTGTGCTTAAATCCTCTTTTGTTTCATCTATTGGTGTTTTTAACAGTTCAACTGTAACTGTTAGTTTTGTTGTTGCTCCTGCTTTTAATGTTGTGTCATCTATTTTACATCTTACCTCAAAATAATCTTCATTTGAACTTGTTGCTTTTGCTGTTAAATCTGCTGACAAATCCTGACTTGAATTTTGCACTGTGTATGTTGCTGTGGCTGTATCTCCTTTTGCTGTCAATCCCTCTACATTCATTGTTCCTTCTGTTCTTTTACTTGTATTTATTGTTGCTGTCGTTGTTCCTTTTCCTCCTGTTGTTGGCTCTCCTATAAATTCAACTACAAAATTTGTTTGATTTGCTTGTGATTTTGATGTACCATTTATTTTTAATGTTACATTTGTTATTGCCGCATATGCTATTGCTACTAGTATTACTGCTAATAGCAACACTCCTCCTACTACTCTGTTTGTATTTCTCATTTATTTTCCCCCTTCTTTAGTTTTTTTTACAGTCAAGAGAGCAATATTTTGACTGTTGAACTTTTTTTATTCTGCCTTTACTTTATCATTTCTACTATTTATAGTCAATACTTTTTAAATTTATTTTGTTGTTTTATATTTTTAGTAAAATAAAAAGTAAATTGAGATATATTGAGATATACTGAATAATTAAAAATAAATATTGTAAAAAAATATATTATATGTTAAGATATATAAAAATGAAATGCAAAGGAGGTATTTCTATGTGGATAGCAATCGCAATTATTGTACTATTGGTAATTTGGGTTATCTCAATATATAACGGCTTAGTATCTTCTAGACAAAAAGTAGATAATGCCTGGAGCCAAATTGATGTGCAATTACAAAGAAGATTTGATTTAATCCCTAATTTTGTTGAAACTGTAAAAGGATATATGACACATGAAACTGAAACATTCGAAAAAATCACAGAATTAAGAACTTCATGGGCAAATTCTTCAACAGTTGGTGAAAAAGCAAAATTAGATGGCGAACTTTCTGGAGCTTTAAAAAGCATTATGGCAGTTTCAGAAAATTACCCAGATTTAAAAGCAAACACAAACTTCTCAGAATTATCAGAAGAACTTCGTAACACAGAAAACAAAATATCTTTTTCAAGACAATTTTACAATGACAGTGTTACAAGATATAACACCAAATTAGAGCTTTTCCCTTCAAATATTATTGCAAATATGTTCAACTTTAAATCTAGAGAATTATTTGCAGCAGAAAGTGACGAAGCTAGAAAAAATGTTAAAGTAGACTTTAATAAATAATTTACTTAAGTTTGGTTCTGTCTTTATACGAGCCAAACTTTTTCTTACTATTTTATAAAAGGAGGAAAACTTTATGTTTGAAGATATAAAAAGAAATAAAATGAAATCTTGGTTTATTATTTTACTATTTTTAGCTTTTATTGCAGTAATTGTTTACTACATATGTATGGCTTTAGATTTAGGAAAGACTTCAATTATAATTGCAATGATTTTTGCTATTATTTCTACCTGGAGCTCATATTATTATAGTGATAAAATTGTACTTAGTCTTAATAGAGCCAGACCGGCTACAAAAGAAGAAAATCAAAAACTTGTAAATATTTTAGATTCACTAGTAGTCTCTTCTGGATTATCAACTACTCCCAAACTATATATTGTAGAAGATGCTCAGCCTAATGCTTTTGCAACAGGTAGAAATCCAGAAAATGCTGTAATCTGTGTTACCACTGGTCTATTAGATAAATTAGAATATTATGAATTAGAAGGTGTTCTAGCTCACGAAATGTCACACATCAAAAACTATGATATCCGTCTTTCTGCAGTTGTTTCTGTAATGGTAGGATTTGTAGTTATACTTTCAGATTGGTTCTTAAGAATTACTTTTTGGGGCGGTTCTAGAAGAAGTGATGACGATGATAACGGAAATCCAATTTTAATGTTTATCGGATTGATTTTTCTAATTTTAGCACCAATCTTTGGGCAATTAATGCAACTTGCCATTTCTAGAAAAAGAGAATTTTTAGCTGATGCAACTGCTGTAGAATTAACCAGAAATCCAGATGGTTTAATTTCTGCTCTTATAAAAATTTCTGGTGACCCAAATCAATTAAAAGTTGCTAATAATGCTACAGAAAATATGTATATTGTCAATCCTTTTAGAGGCAAAAAATCTTCTTCAAGTATATGGTCTACACACCCTAGTACAGAAGATAGAATTGAAGCTTTAAGAAATTTAAAATAATTTTTATTGTACTCACATTATGTGGGTACTTTTTTGTGTCTTTTTGCAATTATTTGTCATATCTTACTACAGGAGGATATGAATATGATTATTAAATGTATTTTATTAGCTTTATCTGCAAGTATAGACGCTCTAGGTCTTGGCGTTACATATGGAATTAAAAAGACCAAAATGTCTAGATTAGGTAATTTAATAATTTTTGTTACATTATTTTGTTTATCCGGACTTTCTGTATTTATAGGGCATTATCTTTCTATTTTATTTTCACCTATTGTTTCGGCAATATTAGGGGCTTCGCTTTTAATATTACTTGGTATTTATAATATTTTTAAATCTAAAAATAATTCTACTACAGATTTTGATGCAGATGGTTCTAATTATATTGATGCTAAAGAAGCTTTTGTTTTAGGCTTAGCCGTTGCAATTGATGCTTCTTGTGTTAGCCTTGGCTCTGGAATGATTGGAATGGGAGGAGTTGTTTTACCTCTTTTAATGGCTATTTTCCACACTTTTTTCGTAAACTGTGGAAATCTCGTTGCTTCTAATATTACTAAAAAATTTACAATCTCTTCTAAATTGTTGTCTAACTTGTCTGGCACAATATTAATTTTTATAGGTTTTTTTAGGCTATTGTCTTAGGAGGTTAATATGTTATTAAATTGTATTTTATTAGCTTTATCTGTTAGTATAGATTCTTTAGGCATTGGCATTACTTATGGGTTAAAGAAAACTAAAATTATTGCTATTAGTAATATTATTCTATTTGCTTTATCATTTTGCATTACTTGTGGTTCTATATTTTTAGGGCATTATATTTCTGCTCTATTTTCACCTACATCTTCAACTATACTTGGCTCTTCTTTTTTGATTATACTAGGTGTTTATAATATTTACAAAGCTATAAATAAACCTCCAACTGATTATGATATAGACCACTCTAATAATATTGATGCTAAAGAAGCCCTTTTTCTTGGGTTAGTACTTTCTGTTGATTCTGTTTGTGTTGGTATCGGCTCTGGTATTATTGGCATTAATGATATTATTTTACCTTTTTTAGTAGCTTCTTTTCAACTTGCTTTTCTTAATTGTGGTAATTTTGTTGCTAACAGTATTGCAAAATATATTAATATTTCTGAATATGCCCTTTCTATTTTTTCTAGCATTATTTTGATTTTGGTTGGCATATTTAAAGCTATATAAAAACCAGCACTATTTTAGTGTTGGTTTTCATTTTATTTCAACTTCATAGAAAGCAATTTAGAAATACCCTTTTCTTCCATAGTAACACCATAAACTGTATCAGCCGCTTCCATTGTACCTTTTCTATGCGTAATTACTAAGAATTGAGTATCTTTAGCAAACTTCTTTAAATACTCTGCATATCTGTAAACATTAACATCATCAAGAGCAGCTTCAATCTCGTCAAGCACACAGAAAGGTGCAGGATTAATTTTTAGAATTGCAAACAATAATGCAATTGCAGTAAAAGCTTTTTCTCCTCCAGAAAGTAAAGTCATACTTTGAAGTTTCTTTCCTGGTGGTTGAACAGTAATATCAATTCCACATTCAAGAATATTAGTCTCATCAGTTAAAGTTACCTCTGCCATGCCTCCACCAAACAATTCTTTAAATACTTCTCCGAAATTTTTATTAATAACCTCGAATTTTTCTTTAAATTGTTTTTTCATAGTCTCAGTCATATCTTGAATTACATTTCTTAATTTAGCCATTGTCTCATCTAAATCAAGTCTTTGTTCACACATAAAATCATATCTATCCTTTAAGTTTTTGTACTCTTCTATTGAATCTACATTTACACTTCCAAGTTCTTTAATATCTGTTCTTAGCACATTTACTCTTCTTTGTGTTAGTGCCACATTTTCAGGCTTCGGATAATTTCCAGCATTATTAGGTGTAAGTTCATATTCTTCCCACATTTTATTAATAATATCTGTAATGTCCTCTTCTGTTTTTGTTTTCTTAACTTCAAGTTTTGTAATTTGAGCTTTTAAATCTTCAATTGTCTTAAACTGGTCTGTTTGTTCATCTTCTTTTTTGCTTAATTTCTCATTTTTTTGTATTCTTTCTTGCTTTAATTTTTCAATTGTATCTCCACTATTAGAAACTTTTGATTTTACTTTTTCTATTTCTTGTTTTGTGTTTTTTATTTCTATCTTTAAAGTTTCGTTTTCTTTATTAGCATTTTCAATTTGAATTTTTTTATTTTCTTTATTTTTTGTATGTGTTTCAATTTCTTTTTCTATCATTTCTGTTATTTCTTGAATTGAAACTTCACTTTCATTAAATGAAGATACTGATATTTTCAAATTTGTAATATCAAAATTTAAATCATCAATATATTTTTGACTATCTTTATTAGTATTTGAAAATTCATCAATTATTTTTTGGTCATCTTCATTTTGTTTATTCATAGTTTCTATTTGTTCTTTATTACTTTCTCTTGTTTCTATTGTTGCTTGTTTATATTCTTCTGTTTTTGCTTTTTCTTGTTTTAGCTTTTCAATCCTTTTTCGAATTTGCTCTATATTTTCATCTATAGAAGAAACTCTTTGCTTTTCTGTTGCATATGTTATATCTGTTTCTTGTAATTGTTTTTCTAATGCTTGTACTTCTTCTATAATATCTTCAGATGAATTCATATATTCTTCTTTATCTTTTTCTAATTTTTGAATTTTTTCTTTTAATTTTTTTAGTTCTTTTTCAAGTGCTTCTATTTCTCTGCTTCTACCTAGAATATTTACTGTTTTCTTTGTTACAGAACCACCTGTAATAGCTCCTGATGGATTTATTACATCTCCTTCTGTTGTAATTATTCTAAATGAATAATTATTTTCTTTTGCCAAGTTTATTGCATTTTGCATGTTGTTTACTACAACTGTTCTTCCAAGTAAGTTTAAAATAATCTGCTCATATTTTTTATCAAATTTTACTAGGTCTGATGCAATGCCTATTACTCCTGTTTTCTTTCCTTTTATATTTTCAATTTTCCTTCCCTTTACTGCTGTAATTGGTAAAAATGATGCTCTTCCCAAATTATTCTTTCTTAAATGCTCTACTAATTTTTTAGCATCTTCTTCAGTGTCTGTAACTATATTTTGCAAACTTGCACCTAAACACATCTCTATTGCTGTTTCGTATTCACTTGGTACTGAAATTATATTTGCTAATACCCCATGCATTCCTTTTCCAAGTTCTTTGATTTTCTCACAATCTAATAATAGTGATTTTACACTTTTGATATATCCTTCTTTTTCTTTTTCTGTTTCTACTAAGAAATTATATCTTGATTGTTTCATTCTCATTTCATTTGTGTTATTAACTATTTGCAAATCATATTCTTTTATTTTGTTATTTATTTCTTGTTTTTTATTGTCTATATCATCTATCGCTTTTAATATTTTGTTTCTCTCTGCTTCTATTTGATTAAAACTTTTAACAATATCTTCTCTTTTCATTTTTGTCCTGTCAAGTTCTAACACTTGATTGTCAATTTCTTGCTCAATCTGCTTTTGTCTTTTTTCCGCATTTTCTATATTAGCTGTTTGTGTGCTTATTTCTGATTGCAATTCGTATTTTTTATCTGTATTTTCTTCTACTTGTTTTTTTAGTTTTTCTATTTCAAGTTCTTTACTACTTAACTTTTCTGTTAATTTTTTTAGCTCTTCTTCTTTTTCTTTTAATTCATTTTCAAATTTTTCTTTATTTTGTTTTAAATTATCTTTTTTAGATTGCTTTTGTTCTATATCTTGTTTTAAATTTTCTACTTTTTCTTCTAATTCTGCAATCTCGTTTTGATATAGCTTTGAGTTTTCTGTATTGTTTGCAATTTTAGCTTCTGCAACATTTATATTCGAGTTTAATTTTTCTATCTCTTTTTCACTCTCAAAACCTATATTTTGCATATCTTCTATTTTATTTGTAATTTCATCTATGCTGTCTTTTAATTCTTCTTTTAGAATTTTGATTTTCTCTAATTTTCCTTCTTCTTGGTTTAATGTAGAATTCATTATTTCTTCATCTTTAGTAAATTCTTCTAAAGATTGTTTAAATTTGTCTATATTATATAAAAATAGTCCAACTTCTATATTTTTTAATTCTTCTTTTAAGTTTAAGTATTTTTTTGCTTTATCGGATTGTTGTTGCAAAGGCTCTAAGTTTCCTTCTATTTCTGTTAATATATCATTTATTCTTAACAAATTAAGTTTAGTTTGTTCTAATTTTTTTTCTGTTTCTTCTTTTCTCGCCCTGTATTTTACAATTCCAGCTGCTTCTTCAAATATATGTCTTCTATCTTCTGATTTATTACTTAGTATTTCATCAATTTTTCCTTGACCTATTATAGAATACCCATCTCTTCCTATTCCGGTATCCATAAATAGTTCTACAATATCTTTTAATCTGCAAGGTACTTTATTGATGTAATATCCTGTTTCTCCGCTCCTATATATTTTTCTAGTTACAGTTACTTCTGAATATTCTATTGGCAATGCTCCATCTGTATTGTCAAATACTAATGATGCTTCTGCAAAACCTAGTGATTTTCTGTTTTGTGTTCCTGCAAATATTATATCTTGTGTTTTAGCACCTCTTAATGATTTCATACTCTGTTCTCCAAGTATCCATCTTATAGCATCTGATATATTACTTTTTCCTGAACCATTCGGTCCTATTACACTTGTTATTCCTGGCATAAATTCTAATACTGTTTTATCTGCAAATGATTTAAATCCTTGCATCTCTAATCTTTTTAAATACATGTTTCTCACCTTTTTGTTCTTTCTTGTTGTATTTTATCGTAAAATGTAAAAACGGTCAATAGGCTCATACCTTTTTGACCGAATTTATTATTTTTCTTTACTTAAGTCTACTTCAAAATAAAACTCAACTCCGTTATATTTATTTTCAACACCATAATCATTTCCATAATTATTCATAATAGCTCTAACAATAGACAATCCAATGCCGCTTCCTCCATCTTCTCTATTACGAGCTTCATCAGCTTTAAAAAATCTATTCCAAACACGAGAAATATTTTCCTTTTCTATATTATCACCTGTATTAAAAACTGTTACTCGCATCTTAGAGTTTTCTGGCATTATAGTATTTGTTATCTTTATATATTTTTCTCCTTCAATATCTTCAACATGTTTTATTGCATTTGTTAAGTAATTGGTTATAATTTGACTTATATAAAAATCATCAGCAAATACATTTATCTCATCTATTGTTTCAAATATAACTTGAGTCTTTTTTTCTTCTAGCATTACTTGAGAAGCTCTTACAATTTCTTTTTCTAGTTCTACTATATTAAAGTCTCTGTTATTAAACTCTCTTTTTTCATATTCCAACTTTGTAAGCTCAATTAATTGTCTTACCATTTTGTCCATTTTATTAGTTTCATCTAATATTACTTCTGCATAAAATTTTCTACTTTCTGGGTCTGTATTTACATTCTCCAATAAACCTTCACTATATCCTTGTATCAATGCTATTGGTGTTTTTAATTCATGTGATACATCTGAAATAAAGCTTTTTCTCATTTCATCTATTTTGGATTTTTTCTCAATATCTCGTTCAAGTTCAATATTAGTATTTCGTAGCTGATTTATCGTTCTTTCCAGTTTGTCTGACATCAAATTTATGCTTTCGCCCAATTCGTTTATTTCGTCATTATCATCTGTAACAACATATTTATGACTAAAGTCTAAGTTTGCCATTTTTTTAGCAATACTATTTAATTCTGATATAGGACTACTGAATGTTTTTGATATATATATTATTGCTATGCCACCTACTACTATCACTATTCCAGCAATCAAATATAAAAACCTATTAGAAATTCTAACACTTTCTTGGATTGATGATATTGGTATTCTTATATATACTCCATAACCATTATCCAATTTTCCTGATAATAAAATATAATTAGCACTTGTTTCTGTATCCTTTATATTCCTTATTTCTAATTTATCAGTTTCTTCTAATATTTTATATTCTTGTTTTTTGTTTATTCCCCAAAAATCTATTATTACTCTTATATTTGACAAAAAATCCTTATTAGACAAATATACCGCATTATCTGACTGGTCTTTTATTATAATATCAAAATTATTTTTTATTGAAATTCTATCTAATTCATCTTTAAAATTATCAATTTGATTTTCAGAATTATAATAATCATTTATATTATTATATAATATTTTTAGTTGATTACTTTTGGTATATTGATAATATTTTTCTAATACAAAACTATTTACTAATATTAAAAATAATATTATTGACAAAACTACTATACACAATGTAAAAAATAATTTTCCTCTAACTGTTTTTACTTGTTTTGATAGATGTTCTCTCACTTTTAGATTCCTCATTTCTTTATTTCAAATTTATATCCTATT
>CAKPLQ010000030.1 GCA_934167685.1 uncultured Clostridia bacterium
TTTCACTAATTTCCTGTCTTGTATTTCCTACTCCTGCACCCGGAACAATTCCTGTATCAGATATTTGAATTGTACTACTTATTCTATCAATACTTCTTGAAGCCAATGCATCAATTACAATTAATAGTTTTGGATGAATATTATCTACAATTCCTTTTAAGATTTCTACAGTTTCTATTCCTGTAGTTCCAAGTACTCCTGGTGATATTGCACTTACTGGTCTTGTACCTTCTTCTACATATTGCGGCAAATATTTTATGATATGTCTTGTAACATCAATTTCATTAATAACTTTTGGACCCAATGCATCTGGAGTTACATATATATTTCCCAATCCAACTACTAAAATGTCTTCTTGCTTACTTGCATGAATATCAATTATTTTTCTCAACTCATTTGCAACTATATCTGAAGCTTTTTGAATATCTTCATCTTCTGCTAATTTCAACTTTTTTACATCTATCGTTACATAATTTCCAATTGGCTTTCCTATAGCTTTTTCTCCATTTTGATTTGTTATCTCTACTCTTGTAACTTTAAGATTCTCATTAATCTTTTCTTCTGTACTCTCAATTCCATCTATTTGTTCTAATTTGTTTATTTTTTGATATATATCTTTTCTTTCTAATGCCAAATCAGTTCTAAAATTATACATAACAAACCCTCCTTGACTTTATTGTTTCTTTTATCAGTATTTTTATACATTTAAAGAAGAAACAGTAAAAACCCCCAAGAAATTATTTCTTAGGGGCCGGAAGATTAGAATTCGTCGTTATCTTCATCTGCGTCCATCATGCAATCAAGCCAATCAATCAAATCCTCCATGTTAATAGCAACAGCTCCGCCATTGTTCAAAAACATAGCGGATATGTCTTTTATTTTCCACGCTATCATAAGTGGAAAATAAAATGGACAAAATATTGCTCGTTCAGTATGGAATCTCGCTTCGTCCGGAATGATTGCATCTGGATTAAATCCAGGAGTTCTCAATGAGTTATCAAGTACAATAACGTAAACATCCGCCTCCTTAGCAGTGTCTACTACACTTATTGTATTTTTAAACTCCTCCCGAAGTTTAGATGGAACTTCAAATGACCCTACAACATAAACTTTTAACATTTCAATGTCCTCCTTATATTTTTTTACAATGTTATTATACACCCATTTCCAGAAAAAGTCAAAACTTTATTTTTTTATATCTAATTTTATATGAACATCTCTAAGCTGGTCTTTTGTTACATTTCCTGGTGCTCCCATCATTAAATCTTCTGCTTTACTACTTAATGGAAATGCTATAACTTCTCTTATACTTTCAGAACCAGTTAATAGCATTAGCATTCTGTCAACTCCAGGTGCAATTCCTGCATGTGGTGGAGCTCCAAATTGAAATGCTGTATACAATGCTCCGAATTTTGTTCTTACTTCTTCTTCTGTGTATCCTGCCATTTCGAATGCTTTTAGCATAATATTGATATCATGATTTCTTACAGCTCCTGAAGATAATTCTATTCCATTACATACTAAATCATATTGATATGCCAAAATGTCTAAAGGATTTTGATTTTCTAATGCTTCTAATCCTCCTTGAGGCATTGAAAATGGATTGTGGCTAAATTGAATTTGGTCATGCTCATCCATTTCGAACATTGGAAAGTCTATTATCCAACAAAATTCAAATTTACTATTATCTATTAAATCTAATCTTTTTGCAAGTTCTGTTCTAATTTGTCCTGCTAATTCTGTTGCTCTTTTTTCATTATCTGCAATAAAGAATATTGTATCATCTTGTTTTAAATTTGCAATCTTTAATAAGTCTTTTTTTAATTCTTCCGGAATAAATTTATCTATTGGTCCTTTAAAAGATAAATCTTCTTGAACCTCTAAATATCCAAGTCCTCCCATTCCTATTGACATAGCATAATCTAGCATTTTTTCGTGGAATCCTTTTGACATATGTCCACTTACTTTGATTGCTCTTACTGTTCTATTTATAAATGGTTTGAATGTGCATTTATTAAAGAACTCTGATAAATCTATTATAAATAATGGATTTCTTAAATCTGGCTTATCTGAACCATATTTAAGCATTGCTTCTTTATATGTTATTCTTCTAAATGGAGCAGATGAAATTTCTTTATCAGAAAATTTCTTAAATGTATTGTAAATTACAGGTTCTATTGCCTTAAATACATCTTCTTGTGTTGCAAAACTCATTTCCATATCAAGTTGATAAAACTCACCTGGAGCTCTATCTGCTCTAGCATCTTCATCTCTAAAGCATGGTGCTATTTGGAAATATTTATCTATTCCAGATACCATAAGCAATTGCTTAAATTGTTGTGGTGCTTGTGGTAATGCATAGAATTTTCCTGGATGTAAACGGCTTGGTACTAAATAGTCCCTTGCTCCTTCTGGTGATGAACTTGTCAAAATCGGAGTTTGTACTTCTAAAAATCCTTGTTCTATCATTTGACTTCTTAAAAATTGAATTACATTTGCTCTTAATATTAAATTATTTTTTAGCTTCTCACTTCTTAAATCTAAAAATCTATATTTAAGTCTTAAATCTTCGCGTACTTCTTGATTTTCGTTTACTTCAAATGGTAAATTTTTAGTTCTTTTCCCTAAAACTTTAATTTCTTCTATACGAATTTCCACAAGACCTGTTTTGATTTTTGTATTGATAGTTTCTTCATCACGTTTACGAACTGTTCCATAAACTGTAACAGTTGATTCAATTGGAATATGTGATGCAAAATCTACATCTTCTGTTTTTCCAGAAGTTACAACTTGTGTTACTCCATACATGTCTCTAATATCTAAAAATACAAGTCCTCCAAAGTCTCTTATTGTTTCTACCCATCCTGCGATTCTTACTTTTTTTCCTACATCTTCTAAACTTATTTCATTACAACTATGTGTTCTATATTCTTCCATATTTACCTCTTTTCTTCAAAAAGTTGCGTTACTTGCACCGGTCCCATCGGTGCAAAATAAAAAATTCATCCCCACATTAATAATCGCTTATTAATGCAGGGACGAATCAACTCCGCGGTGCCACCCAGCTTGAAAATCCAGTTCGTGAATTTTCCTCTTTTTATTTTACCTTTTCGCTCCAATGTGTTTCACTTATTAGGTTGACTGTAAAGGGCTTTCAGCCGGTGACCCTTTTTCTCTTTCCATTTCTTCTAATAGCTTTGCATTGTTCTAACGCAAACTTTTTATTTAATTTCTTATTTTTCATTTATTATACGCTATATTTTACACACTATTCTCGTCATTGTCAAGTTTTTTTGAAAAAAATTGCACATTGCTCTGCAATCAATCTTAAGCAATGTGTATTTTTTAATTTTCAAACACAATCCCATCAATACAATTATCATAAATAAACTGTTTAATTTTAAGATTATTATAAAACTCTAATTTCACTTTTTAGTTAGAAAATCCCAACAATCTCTCCATTTTCATCAATATCAATAGTCTCAGCAGCTGGTATTTTAGGTAGTCCTGGCATAGTCATAATTTTACCCGCTAGCACTACTATAAATCCAGCTCCAGCCTTTAGTTCAACATCTCTAATATTTATTTCAAATGGTTCATCACATTCTAAATTTTTTGCATTATCTGAAAATGAATATTGTGTTTTAGCTATGCAAACCGGTAAATTTCCATATCCCATCTCTTCAATTTTTTCTATTTTTTTAGTAACCTCTTCTGGATATATAACACCTTTAGCTCCATAGATTTTCATGGCAACTTTATTAATTTTTTCTACTATAGTCTCATTTAAATCATATATATATTCAAATCTTTCTGGCTTTTCCTTAACAATTTCAACTATCTTTTTAGATATATCAATTGCCCCTTCACCTCCTTTAGCCCAGCTCTCTACTACGCTTGAAACTATTTCTCTTTTAGCAAGCTCATTTTGAACATATTCTAGTTCTTTTTCTTGGTCTGTATTATATTTGTTGATTGCAACAATAACATTTAAGCCAAATTTTCCTCTTATATTATCAATATGTCTATATAGATTATTCATTCCATTTTCTAAAGCTGACATATTTTCTTCTAAGATACTTTCTTTTGAGGCTCCACCATGATATTTTAAAGCTTTAATTGTAGCCACACATACAACTACATCTGGTTTGATATTTGCTTTTCTACATTTAATATCTAGAAACTTTTCTGCACCTAAGTCAGCTCCAAAACCTGCTTCTGTAATTGTATAATCAGCAAGCTTCATTGCAGTTTTAGTTGCAATTATTGAATTACATCCATGTGCTATATTAGCGAATGGACCTCCATGTATAATAGCAGGTGTATGTTCTAAAGTTTGTACTAAATTAGGTTTTATTGCATCTTTTAATAAAACTGTCATTGCACCTTCTGCTTTTAAGTCTTTTGCAAAAATAGGCTCATCTTTCTTGTTATATCCTATAACTATATTTCCTAATCTTTTCTTTAAATCTTCTATATCTTCAGCTAAGCATAAAATTGCCATTACTTCTGATGCTACTGTTATATCAAAACCATCTTCTCTTGGAACTATTTTGCTTTCTCCAGAAAGGCCAGTATTTACTTTTCTTAATTGTCTGTCATTTAGGTCCACACATCTTTTCCATACTACTTTTTGAATTCCTAATTCATTTCCATGGTAAATATGATTATCTATCATTGCTGATAATAAATTATTAGCAGATGTTATCGCATGAATATCTCCTGTAAAGTGTAAATTAATATCTTCCATTGGTGCAACTTGAGCATAACCTCCACCTGTTGCTCCTCCTTTTATTCCAAATACAGGTCCTAGTGATGGTTCTCTTAGAGCAAGTATTGAATTTTCTCCAATTCTTCTAAGTCCATCTGCAATTGATATTGATATTGTTGTTTTTCCTTCCCCTAATGGTGTTGGACTCATTGCTGTTACCAATACTAATTTTCCATCTTCTTTATTTTTCATCTTTTTATATAATTGATCAGAAATTTTGGCTTTATATTTTCCATAGGTTTCAATCTCATCTTCTGATATTCCTAAATTTTTTGCAATTTCTGTTATTTTCTTTAGTTCTGTTTTTTTGGCAATTTCTATATCTGTCATGTTCAATCACAGTCCTTTCTGATATATTATAAATTTTTAAGCAAATAAACCTACAACAATTCCTATAGTTGCTCCTACAATAACTTGTAGTGGAGTGTGTCCTAAAACTTCAACTAATCTTTCTTGAACTTCAACTCCTGTAAGCCCTGGTGTTTCTATAATTTTATTTAATAAATGTGCTTGTTTTCCTGCTGCTCTTCTTACTCCTGCAGCATCATACATTACTACCAACGCAAATATTGTAGCCATTGCAAACATAATGCTATCTGTTCCTTCAGCTTTTCCAACTAATGTTGCTAAACATGTAACAACTGCAGAATGAGAACTTGGCATTCCTCCTGCTCCTATTATCCTTTTAAAATTAAATTTTTTAGTTGTTACTAAATCATAAATCACTTTAAATGTTTGTATACATAGCCATACCAAAAATGGCACATATAAATATTTATTTGTTAATGCTAATTGCAAACTATTCATTATCTATTCCCCTCTTTTGTCTATTCTGTTTCAAAATCTTCTTCTTTTAATTCTCCATCTTTTTCTAAAAGTATTGTTATTTTCTTTTCGGCATCTTCTAAAATATTGTTGCATTGTTTTGCAATTTTCATACCTTCTTCAAACTTTTCAACTGATTCATCTAAATTCAAATTACCATTTTCTAATTCTGAAACTATATTTTCCAAATTTTTCATTGACTCTTCAAAATTACTTTTGCTCATCATTTCCATTCCTTTCTACACACAATTGAATTAATATTTTTTTATTGTCCAATCTGATGTATTTATAACATACCATTGGATTACTGCTCCATTTTGATTTACTGATACATAAATTTTTGTATCTTCCTTGTTTTCTACACTAAATGATACTGTATCATCTTCGCCCCACTCTTTTTTTGCAAGTTCAATAGCTTTTTCGTCATCTGTCTGTTTAGACTCCTTTTGCTCTTCTTTAACTTGCTCTTGTGACTCTTTTTCTTCTTCGCCCACATAATCACTTTCAGAATTTGAATTATCTTCTGGTAAATTTTCCTCTTCTTTAGCCTGTTCCTCCTCGTTGTCATTCTTTGCCACCTCTACTTTGGGTGCACTTATTGATTCTACAGCTTTTTTATTTTCCTTTACTCTTTCATCATATATAATTGAGGCTACTACTACTGCAATGCCTATTACTGCCAATATAATTATTAATGTTAATATGTGTTGCTTTTTTTCCATATTTTTCTTCCTTTCTTGGGAATCTCCCATTAACAAATTATTGCATCTTTTTCTCCATCATGAAATTTTAATTTTACTTTATCATCCTTATTTAATTCATTTGCACTTTTAACTATTTTGTTATCTTTTTCTGTTAAAGAATATCCTCTTGTTAAAGTCTTTAGTGGACTTAGTGCATCCAATTTTGTCACTAATTCTACATATGAAGATTTATTATCTTTTTGAATTATTTTTATTCTGTTTTCTAATCTTTGAACATATGAATCTAAAGTAACATCCATGTCTCTAATTTTTCTCATAGGGTCTGTAAAAACTCTTGATTTCATACATTTTTCATATCTTAGCTTCATTAATTCAATCTTCTTCTTTAAAGCTAATCTATATCTATTTTTATAGTTCGTTATTTTTTGTTTCAATTCATATACATCAGGTACAGCCAATTCCGCAGCAGCTGATGGTGTAGGTGCTCTTAAATCTGCAACAAAATCTGCAATTGTAAAATCTGTTTCATGTCCTACTGCAGAAATTATTGGTAATTCTGATTGATATATTGCTCTTGCAACTATTTCTTCGTTAAATGGCCATAAATCCTCTAAAGAACCTCCACCTCTTCCAATTATAAGAACATCTGCTAATTTTTGTTCATTCATTATTTTAATTTTTTCTGCAATCTGCTCTGCTGCTCCAGGTCCTTGAACTGGCACTGGTAACAATTTTATATATACATTCGGATTTCTTCTTGTTGATACATTTATTATATCTCTTATTACTGCTCCTGTTTGTGATGTTAATACACCTACTACTTTAGGATATAGTGGAATTGGCTTTTTGTGAGCTTCATCAAATAAACCTTCTGCCTCTAACTGAGCTTTTAATTTTTCAAATTGCTCATGTAAATCTCCCATTCCATCTTCCATCATTTGTTTTACATATATTTGATATACTCCGTCTCTTTCAAATACTGACACAGACCCAAAAACCATTACTTTCATTCCATCTTTTGGTTTAAAAGCTAGCCTTTCAGCATAGCTTTTAAACATTATACATTTTATTAACGAGTTCTCGTCTTTTAATGTAAAATATAGATGTCCTGTGTAATGGTTTTTAAAATTGGAGATTTCTCCTTTCACTAATATTGCGCCTAAGTTTTCATCTTCCTCAAATCTGTCTTTTAAGTATTTGTTTAACTGTGTTACAGTTACTGCATTATACTTCATTAGTTCATCTCCTTAACAACACTTGCTAAAATTCCATTTATGAAATTTTTAGATGTTTCCTCTCCATATTTTTTTGCTAACTCTAAGCTTTCGTTTATTGCCACTTTATATGGTATTTGTTTATATTTTATTTCATATATTGCAAGTTTTAACAAACTTAAATCTATTTTTGAGATTCTGTCAATTTTCCAATCAGCCTTTAGATTTTTTTCTATTAACCCTTGTATTTCTATATTATTTTCTTTTATTCCCCAAATTGCATCTTTTATATATTCTTTTGCATCATCTTCTTCTATATCATTACATTGCATATATAGTTCTATTTGTTCTTCTAAATCTTCTACTTTTTGAATTTCTAAGCTATATATCAATCTAAATGTTAGTTCTCTAATCGCTGATCGTTTCATTTTTATAGCAATGCTAGCAACAAAACTAGCATATCCTCCTCTCTTTATTATAATCTATCTATGAATTTTTTTACTTTTTCTTTTACTTCATCTTTATTCTTTTGAATATAATTTCCTACAAATGCGCCTAACACTACAAGTACAATAGCCACTATTAACTCATATAATCTTGTGCATAATATTAATATAGCAACTATAACTCCAATTATGGCACCAATGTATTTAGATATAAATTCTTTAAAACCTTCCATATTCTATCATCCTATTCCTAATTTTTTTTACTGTCTTGTAAGCTCGTTACTTTTACATTTACTTCTTGAACATCTAAGTCAGCAACTCTTTTTACATCTTCTTTTACTTTTCTTTGTAAGTTGCTTGCAAGTTCTTTTATTACTACACTTTCATTTACTACTAAAAATAATGTTATTCTTAATTGATTTTCGCTATTTACATCAATCTTAGTATTGCAATGTTTTATATTGTCAAATCCCATAACTGTATTTTTTACCATATTATCAATTGATTCTTTAGAAATCATTAATTGCCCATTTTCATTTTTTAACAATATTCCTTGTGTCTCTTTTACTTTTTCTTTTGAGCTCTCGTCAAAAAACATACATTTTATAGATAATAATATAAATACAACACTTACTGCCAATGTAATTTTTGATGATATATCTCCTGTTATTAAAGCTCTTACCATTTCTGTAACTATTCCAAAATCAATCCAATTAAATATTAATAAACTTAATATTACTGATAATAACAATATTATAAATGAATATACTATTAATGTAAATCTTTCTAAAAATTTCATTTTACTTCTTCCTCTCTTGTTATAGATTTATTCTTCGTTTTGTTCTTCGCTTTCTTCGTTGTTATTTTCTTCTCTTTCTGTTTTTACACCTTGAACATGCACATTGACTTCTGATACTTTTAGACCAGTCATGTTTTCTACAGATTTTTTTACTCTGTTTTGAATTTCAAATGCTACATCTGGAATTCTTGAACCATATTCCACTATTATGTTTACATCAATTTTTACCTCTTTTTCTCCTGCATCTACTTTAATTCCCTTTGATAGGTTCTTTTTTCCACTTAATACTTCTGAAATTCCTCCAGCAAATCCTCCTGACATACTTGCAACACCAGAAACTTCTGATACAGCAACACCTGCAATTACTGCTACTACATCATTTGATATTTTTATTCCATCATTTGCTCCTTCTGTATTTTCTGCAATTTCTACAACTTCTTCTTTTTTTTCTTCTTGATTTTCTTCCATAAAAATCACTTTCCTTTCCTTAAAGAATAATTATTTAAAGTATATCAATTTTTTGCTTTTTTTACAACTATTTTCACAAAGAATTTACTTAACATCTAATTTTATTTCTAAGAAAAATCTTGATAAATCATCAAATTTGACTGTTGTCTTTTCTCCTGTTTTATTATTTTCTATTTCAAATTCATCTCCTTTTGATTTATCACCTAATACAATCATATATGGAGTTCCTAATATTTTTACATCTTTAATCTTTGCACCAATAGAAATATTGTCTCTATCATCAATTATTACTTTATATGATGTAAAAAATATCTTTTGTTCTATAGCTTCTGCTAATTCTATTTTTTCTTTGTCTCCCGGTTTTACAACTATTTGCAACATATATGGTGATATTTTCTCTGGTAAAACAAATCCACATGGTTGTCCATTTTTGTCATTTACAACACATTTTTCGTATAAAGCTGCTAATGTTCTACTAACACCAATTCCATAGCATCCCATGTAATACAACTCTTCTTTTCCTTCTTGGCTTATATATTTGCCATCCATCATTTCTGAATATCTTGTACCTAATTGGAAAATGTGTCCTAATTCCATTGTTCTTATTTCTTTAAAGTTTGAAATGTCTTCTATTCCATACTCAGCCTTTAAATATTCTTTATAATCTTCTCTTTCAAGGATTTCTGTATTTAAACCTACACCAGTTTCTTCATTATATAATATTTTGTCTTCTCCTTGTTCTGATATTAACATAAATTCTTCTGACTTCTTGCCGCCCATTGCACCATTATCTGCAACTATTGGAATTACATCTAAGCCTATTCTTTTAAAAATGCTTAAAAATGCTTCTCTTACATTTTCGTATGATTTTGCCATTCCCTCTTCATCTTTATCAAAGCTGTATGCATCTAGCATTGGGAATGACTTTCCTCTTAATAAATATCCTCTTGTTCTTATTTCATTTCTGTACTTTTCTCCAATTTGATAATATGTTACTGGCAATGTTTTGTAAGATTTTAGCTTTTCTTTTGCAAATTCTACCATTGCTTCTTCTCCTGTAGGTGCTAAACAAAATGTTCCTTTGTTTGATTCTGTTACTAACATTGTTCCGTCATTTACATAGTGTTCATATCTTCCAGAGTTTTTCCAAATTGTGTCTGGTTGTAATGTTGGTAATAATACCTCTATACATCCATGATAATTTAATTCATCTACTATTATCTGTTCCATTTTTCTTCTTAATAATAATGGTATTGTATTATATCCAAATAGCCCTGCTCCATATTGTACTAGTTGACCTGTTTGTAATAATATGCTTTGCCCTGGATACATTTTATCTATATTGTTTAATTTGGTTGTTCCCATTCCTGTTAATGATAATTTCATTTTTTATTCCTCCAATTCTTGTTTTTCATTCTTATTTTCATTTTCTTTTGCGTCATCACTCGGCATTGGAGCCTCTGTTTCTATTAATTCTTCTATTATTATCTGCCTATTTGAATCTAATTTATATCTTGGTAGTTCTGGTAATTTTGCCAAATTTTCATATCCAAACATCTTTAAAAACTCTGGTGTTGTTTTGTATGTTGTTGGCCTTCCTGGTAAATCAGCCTTTCCAGCATCTTCTATTAATCCATAATCTAACAATTTATATATTGTTCCATCACTGTTTACACCTCTTATTGCTTCTATTTCTGCCCTTGTTGCTCTTGGATTATACGCGATTATTGCAAGTGTTTCTAATGCTGCTTGTGATAAATTTGGTTTTGCTCTTTTATCCAAAATTGGATAAATGTAGTCATAATATTCTTTTTTACTACATAACTGATAACCATTGTCTACTTTGATTATTTCTATTCCTCTTTCTTTGTATTCTATTTGCATGCTTTTTATTATTTCTGCAATTTGATTTTTATCTATTTCTAAAGCTAGTACTAATTCTTCTTCTGTTACAATTCTGCCTGCAGAAAATAGTACTGCTTCTATTATTGCTTTAATTTTTTGTATTTCCATAATTCACCTACATCTCTTTTTTTGTCGCATATATTTTCTCATGTTTTCCACATTATGTCAAGATTATATTAAATAAATTCCTCCCATACTAAATTTGCTAAATCAATCCCTTTAGGAGTAAGCCTTATTGTATTTGTATCTACAGCTATTAAGTTCTCATCAACCAACTTATTCAACTCATTTCTAAATAAATAAATCGGATTTTTCACAAATTTAGCTTTAAAATCATTTATATTTACTCCACTTATCTTTCTTAACCCCAGCAACATATACTCTTTTTCTGTATCATGCTCTTTTTGAATCTCATGAATTATCCTATTTTTAGCCAAATCTCCTAATTTTATATTTTTTATGTATTCTTCAATATCTGTTGTATTAGAATATCTTGTAATATCTCTGTAAGAATGTGCAGAAGCACCAAAGCCAAAATATTGATACTGATTCCAGCAATTCATATTATGTCTAGATTCATACCCTGGTTTGGAAAAATTAGAAATCTCATAATGTATATAACCATTTAATTCTAAAGTATTTTTAACATACCAATACATATTTCTTTCTATTTCTTCGTCTGGAAGCTCCAATTGTCCATTTTGTATTTTATTTGCAATAGGAGTTCCATCCTCTACAATAAGTGAATATACAGATATATGTTCTGGTTGCAATTTTATAATCTCTTCTAAGCTTTCTTTTAAATCCTTTATTCTTTGGTTTGGTAAGCCTAGCATTAAGTCTACATTTATGTTTTTGAATCCAACTTTCCTTGCTAATTGATATGTTTCTAAAAACTGTTCAAAATTATGAATCCTTCCAATCTGCTTTAATAGTTCATTTTGAGTAGCTTGCAAGCCTATACTTAATCTATTAATTCCACATTCTTTATACTCTTTAAGCTTTTTTTCTGTAACAGTACCTGGATTGACCTCGATTGTAATTTCCGCTTCTTTATTTACCCTTTTCTTTTTGATTTCTTTAATAATTTGCTTTATATATTTACTATCTATATATGAAGGTGTACCTCCACCTATATAAATTGTAGAAATACATGACTGAATGTTTTGCATTTTTATTTCTTTTACTACAGATTTAATATATTGTTCTATCAAATTATCTTTATTGCAATACGAAATAAAATCACAGTAATCACATTTGTGTTTACAAAATGGAATATGAACATATATTCCTAGTTCTCTATTTTTCATTAGCTATCTCCATTATCTTTTTTAATCTATAATTTACTCCTGATTTTCCAACAGGTTGTTTTAACATTTGCCCTAATTCTACCAAACTTGCATTAGGATTTTTTAATCTTAATTCAGCAATTTCTTTTAGTGGCTCTTCTAGTTGCTCAAATTTTCTATTTGCTTTTAATTTTTTTATTGCTTCAATTTGCTCTATAGAAGCATTGATAGTTTTATTTAAATTTGCAGTTTCGCAATTTACTATTCTATTTATTTTATTGTTCATTTCTCTTTGAACACGTATTTCTTCAAATTTTAAAACAGATTTGCTTGCTCCTATTAGTGCTAAAAATTTTGATATTTCTTCTCCATCTTTTAAATATATTGAGTATTGATTATTTTTTTCAATAATGTTACTTTTAATATCATATTCTCTCAAATACTCTTTGATTTTTTCTGCATTCTCTTTCTCTTTAATACCGATTTCTAAATGATATTTTTTTTCTGGATTATTTATTGAACCAGAGCCCAAATATGCTCCTTTTATAAGCCATTTTATTTGCTCTAAATTCAAATCTTGTTCTTTAGATATATCCTCTAAAAATGTTCTCTTTAGTGTTATAACAAACAAATTTCCTTGCATTGATATATCATGTTTATTTATTCCCATATTACTTAATAATCTTGAAAATCTATTTATATTATATTCATTTTCTGTACTAAATTTTATATTATTTTTTTCTTCAGAAATATTGCTCGTAATTAGATAGCCCAATAATTCGTATTTTACAGCCTCTTTATTAGCTAAATTTTCTGTTTTACTTATTTCTTCTTTTAAATCTGATGAAAATGACATATTTCCTCCAATCTACTTTTGCCTAATTGACTTTAGTTATTATAATTCTGTCATTGCCAAACAAGTCCTTTTTACAATATGTATCATTATAATGTTTAGTATCTTTTATAATCTCTATTACATCCTCTTGTTGGTCAAAACCAATTTCAAAACATAAATAACTTTCAAACTTTAAATAATCTATTGCTTGATTAGCTATTTTTCTATAAAAGTCTAGTCCATCATACCCTCCATCCAAGGCTATCTCTGGTTCTTTCTGCACCTCACTGCTTAAAAGTTTAATATCAGCTTTTTTTATGTAAGGCGGATTTGATACTATTATGTCGAATTTTGTTTTACCTATATTTCTAAATAAATTAGATTTTTTAAATTTAACTTTTGCCTGTAAATTACGTGCATTTTTCTTTGCTACTTCTAAAGCTTTTTCACTTATATCAATTGCTGTAACTTCAGCTGTTGGTACATTTCTAGCAATTGATATTGCTATTGCTCCACTTCCTGTACATAAATCCAAAATTTTTGGCTTATCCATTTTTTTGGCCAACTCTATTACTTCTTCTACTAATATTTCTGTGTCTGGTCGTGGTATTAATACATTTTCGTTAACAAAAAAATCCATTTTCATAAATTCTTGTGTATGTGTAATGTGTTGCAATGGCACTCCATTAGAAAGTTTTTCGATATTTATAAAATATTCCCATTGCGCTTTTTTATCTATTTCTTTATTATCATAAACAATTAAGTATTGTCTATCTTTTTTTAATATGTATTGAAGTAATAATCTTGCTTTTAATTTTGGAGTTTCTATATTATTACTTTTTAATATTATCATGCCTTTTGTTAAAGCTTCTCTTATTGTCATATTAACACCACCCTTCTTCTCTAATATATAACAATATCAAAATTTCTGTCAATAGAAATATGTCTTTTTTTGCATTGATCAAAAGATAATTATTAATAACTTTCACCATCATTCAAAAAAAGAACAACTAAACTAGTTGCTCTTTCATTTTTCTTTTCTTACTTTCTACTGTTAATGGTGGTAATAAAGGACTATATTCTTCACCATTAAATACATCTACTTCTACTGCTCTTGTTAACAAATCTGTGTATGTATATGATGCTGTTCTATCATTTTCTTCATATTTTACTATAAAAAGATTTGAATATGCTTTTTCTATTGTACCTTCTTTGGCAAATTCTTTGCTTCTTCCTAATGAGCCTTTAACCATTATCTTTTGCCCAATTTTGTCGTTAATGTCTGATTTTAAAGTCGAAATGTCGTTCCTACAAATCATTAAATCACCTACTTTGCTTAAGATGTCTTAACTATACCATCAGTAGGTGATTTTGTCAAAGTGTGTATTTTGTTGTCGTTTTCTTGTATCTCGCTTATTTCAAAGGTCTTAGCCAACGTTTCTTCTTTTGTTACATTTATATTACATTTTTATTACAAAAGTATTACATTCTTTTTTCCCCTTGCTCCAAGTCCATTTACACCTTTTTTTCCATCTCTTAATTCTTCCACAAAATCATCTATTGTTATATATCGATTTTTATCTGTTATTGCTACACTTTTAGCAACTATTAATGGGTCTAAAAAATCAATTAATATCCTTGCAGGAGATGATGCAAAATTTGCTCCAGCTTCCATTAATGCCTCAAAATAACTTTGACAGGCTCCTGCAAAAACCACTAAATTATTTCCGTGTTTTTCATCATATCTTCTTGCTTCTTTTACAGTTTTTATAAAATGCCTTGAATTTCTATAATTATATATGTCTTTATACATAGTTCCATTTTTTATCATACCGGTCATGACCGTGTTATAACAACTATATCTGGATTGTATATTGTAAGTAATCTGTATACTACTTTGGGCTGTTTATATTCTGGAATATTTCTTACAATGGCATTTAACCCCATTTTTTTATAATACATTATTGATTTTTGACTATATTTTTTATCTCCGGTCTAGATGCAATATTCTACCTGTATAGATAATTTCTTTTCTTCTATTTTCTTCAATGTTTTTTTCTTTTTCAATTATGCCTAATATTCTTTCTTCTGAAGCATGCTCTCTTTTTATTTGCTCTTCTTTACTAACGAGCACAAGGTCTTCCAATGGTGCATCTGCCACAATTCTAACATCCACTATTCCCTTTAGAATCGCTATTTTTTTATCTTTATCAATTTTTAGAATTTTTTTTACACTAAACATTATGTCATTATTATATGATTTTCTACTAACTATATCTCCGCCTTTTTATTTCTCGCATACTATCACCTCTACTTTTGTATACAAAATTAGGCTAGTATAGTATATGAATTTTCTACATATTTTGACACAAAATTACAACTCTATAAAAAAAGAGAAGGAACCTTATTTTAGGCTCCCCTCCTTTTGACAAACAATACTTAACTTACGAGTTAGTTCTCAGATATTCAGCAGTTACTGCTATAATTCTGGAATTTCCAACTCTTTTAGTATTGGAAAAATACTTTTTATAGATTCTCTGTATTTCAGAGTTTGGCTTAGCACCAGCATCTTTCAGTATTTTTTTCAGAAAATATCGTATTGACCTTTCTACATTCTTAGGCTCTTCTTCATACTCTTCTCCAATTATCATATATGCTTCTTTCATTAACATCTGCGGTTTTTCTAATATTAAGCAAACCGCTCTTCTAAAATACACATATCCTTTAACTTTGGAGTATGCACCACACTCATCCATAATTCTGTCAACAGATTTTTCATCACTGTTATCTGTTACGTCTCCTCCTATGCTTGCCTGTAAAGCATTCACTCTTTTTGTTAACAAATTAATTTCTTTTACAATATTTTCCATTTCTTCCCGTATTTCTTTGTCTGTCATACTTTTGTACCTCCTACAATTACTGTTTATAGTAAACATAATTATTTTATCATGTTTTCCTTTTTCTGTCAACAACTTTTTCTTTACTAATCTTAACTTTCGTGATATAATGTTACCAGAAATTTGAAAAAGGAGGACTCTTTATGGAAAAATCAATTACAGATTTAGCTGAAAATAAAGTATTAATTTTATATTTACTAAATAAATTAACAGATGGCATAAAAAGTGACAATCTATACAAAATTGTATCATCTACAAACAACATTAACTATTTTTATTTTCAAGAATTATTAACAGATTTAATTGATACAAACCTAGTTGGTTCCTTTACAAAAGAAGACGACACTTTTATAAAAATCACTTCAGATGGACAAAATTCGCTATCACTTACAAAATCACTTTTACCAGGAATTTTAAAATTAAAAGCAGACCATGTTTTTAAAGATGAAGTTTCTAGTATTGCAGAAGAATCATCTATAGTTACAGAATATATACCTACAGATGAAAATAATTACACTGTAAAATGTAAAATTGTTGAGAAAACTGAAACAATTTTTGAAATTTCAACATTTGCTGGTTCAAGAGATAGAGCAAAACAAATTTCTGATAATTGGAAAAATAATGCAAATGTTATTTATCCTAAAATACTAGAATTACTTTTAAATGGTGAAAATAATGAAAAAAACTGATATAAATAAATTTATAGAAATATTAAAATCAACTTATCCAGATGCCACTTGCAGTCTAGATTTTAAGACGCCATTTCAAATGGTTGTTGCAGTTATGCTTTCAGCTCAATGCACAGATGAACGTGTTAACAAAACCACTCCTCAGTTATTCGAAAGGTGTAAGACTATTAAAGATTTTGCAGACATTGATATAAATGAACTTGAAACAATAATACATCCTTGTGGATTTTATAAAAATAAAGCAAAAAATATCAAATTATGTGCAACACAAATTTTAGAAAATTTTAATGGCGAAGTTCCACAAACAATGGATGAACTCCTAACATTAGCAGGTGTTGGTCGAAAAAGTGCAAATGTTATTTTATTAGAAGTTTTTGGTATCGCTAATGGAATTGCAGTTGATACTCATGCCAAGAGAATTTCTAATAGAATTGGACTTTCTCATGAAAAGGAACCAGAAAAAATTGAACAAGATTTACTAAAAATTTTTCCACAAAATTATTTAAAAGACATAAATCATCTTTTTATGTGGCATGGCAGAAATACTTGTGATGCTCGTAATCCCAATTGCAATAATTGCACTATTAAAGATTTTTGTGAATATTATAAAAAAAATTGTAAATAATATTTTAGTAAGAGGTGATATCTTTGACAAATATCAATTGTTCTTTAGATTGTATTTATCAAATTGATGGAAAATGCTCTTATGATATTATTTCTAATTCAAATTTATGCACTAATTCTGAATGTGCATATTATGAAAAA
>CAKPLQ010000031.1 GCA_934167685.1 uncultured Clostridia bacterium
AAAATAAAAAACTAGTATTTGATGTTTTTACTATTGTTTTGTTTTTACTTTTTACTAATTTCTTGTGTATTATTTTTTAATATTTTTGTCTGTTGCTTGGTACATTTATTATCTTAACACCCTTGTCGAAAAAAGTCAATACCTTTTTTCAAATTTTTTTGATATTTTTTAAATTTCTACTAAAATCAAATCATCACTTATACATTTTATATTTTCCCAAGGTATAACTATGTCATTACTATTAGAAAATAAGCTCATTAATTTATTTGTTCCTCCTGGTACAATTATAGAAGTTATCTTTCCTGAATTCAAATCAGCACACACATCTTGAACGAATCCCAATCTTTTTCCATCACATATATTTATAACTTCTTTATGTTTAAAATCCAAACCTTTATCGCCCATAAAATGAACCCTCCCCCTTTTATTAAGTACTTCTCTCCTATATATTATATTATTATTTTACTGAATCGTTACTATAAAACTATCTTCAAGAATTTTAATATTTGTTTTGATTATTTATAATATCTTTTTATATTTTCTAGTGCACTTTTTTCTAGTCGAGAAACCTGAGCCTGAGAAATTCCAATTTCTTCAGCTACTTCTGTTTGAGTACGTCCATCAAAATATCTTTTAATAACAATCTTTTTTTCTTTATCATTAAGTTTTTTTAACGCCTCAGCTATTGTCATATTATCAGCCCAATTTTCATCACTGTTTTTAGCATCTTTAACTTGATCCATTATATAAATGCTTTCTGAACCATCATTATATATTGGTTCTTGTAAGGATACAGGGTCTTGAATGGCATCAAAACTAAATGCAATTTCTTCTCTTTCCACTCCAAGTTCTTTTGCAATTTCCTCTATTGTAGGTTCTCTTCCTTTTTCCTTATTAAATCTCTCTTTAAATTGTATTGCTTTATATGCCAAATCTCTAACAGACCTACTTACTCTTATTGTATTATTGTCTCTTAAATATCTTCTTATTTCTCCAGCAATCATAGGTACAGCATATGTGCTGAATTGCACATTTTGTGATAAATCAAAATTATCTATTGCTTTTATCAGACCAATACAGCCAATTTGAAATAAATCATCTGCATTTTCTCCTCTTCCATAAAATCTTTGTATAACACTTAATACTAATCTCAAATTACCTCTTATAAATTTAGTTCTTGCTTCTTCATCCCCTTGTTTAATTTTTATAAATAGTTCATTTTTTTCTTTATTTGTTAGTACTGGTAGTTGTGATGTATTAACTCCACAGATTTCTACCTTATTAATCAAATAAAAAACCTCCTTTGGAAATAACGTTATTTATATTATTTCCCAAAAGGAGGTAATTATTCTTATATAGATTACTTTCTAGTAAACTCTTTTAGTTTATTCTCAACGTCTTTTGCAGAAGACATTTTTAAAATTTCTTCAGCCAATTCTTTGCAATCATATTTTTCTAATTCGCTAATTCTTTTTCTAGCTCTTAATATACTATTTGAATTCATAGAAAATTCATCTAGTCCTAATCCTATCAATAATGGTATATACAACTCATCTCCAGCCGCTTCGCCGCACATTCCACAGAATATGCCTGCATCATGCGCACCATCTATAGCTTGCTTTATTAATTTTATAACTGCTGGATGGAATTTTGTATATAGTTTTGAAATTTTTTCATTTCCTCTTTCTGCAGCAACTGTATATTGAATTAAATCATTTGTTCCAATACTAAAGAAATCACATTCTTTTGCCAATCCATATGCAATCAATGCAGCTGATGGTATTTCTATCATTATACCAACTTTTATATTCTTTTTATAAGTTATATTTTTGCTATCTAATTCTTTTTTGCATTCTTCTAATACTTTTTTAGCATCTCTTAATTCTTCTATTGAAGATATCATAGGAAACATTATTGATAAATTTCCATAGGCACTTGCTCTTAGTATTGCTCTTAATTGTGTTTTAAATAATGTAATATTATCTAAGCATAAGCGAATTGCTCTATATCCCAAAAATGGATTAGATTCTTTGTCTAAGTGCAGATATTTCAATTCTTTATCTCCACCTACGTCTAATGTTCTTATTATTACTGGTCTATCCTCCATTTTTTCTGCAACTTCTTTATATGCCTCAAACTGTTCTTCTTCTGTTGGCATATTTTCACTATCCATATATAGAAATTCGCTTCTAAGCAATCCTACTCCTTCTGCAGTATTTTTTAGTATTACTTCTACATCAGCCGGTGTTCCTATATTGGCAACAAGTTCAACAACATATCCATCCATTGTTTTTGTTACTTCATCTCTATATTTTTCTAATTCTTCTTTCTCTTTTGTAAGTTTTTTCTCTAATTCCTCTAAGCTTTCTTTTTCTTCTTGTGATGGATTTAAATATATTTCTCCTGTCTCGCCATTTATTCCAACATAATCACCATTTCTAAAAATCTTAGTTGCATCTTCTACTTTAGTTATTGCTGGTATAGCTCTTGTTCTTGCCATTATTGATGTGTGCGAATTTTCTCCTCCCGATTCTGTTATTATTCCAGATACATTTTTAAAATCTAATTTAGCAGTATCTGATGTTGTTAGTTCTGTTGCTACAATTATAGTATTAGGTGCCAATGCACTTATATTAATGGATTCTTCATTTAGTAATTTAGCCAAAACTCTATCTTTAATATCTGCTATATCTCTTGCTCTGCCTGCCATATATTCATCATCCATATTTTCAAATATTTGTATTACACTATTAAATCCCACTTCAACTGCATATTCTGCATTATATTTTAAATCTTTTATTCCTTTTTTGGCCTCTTCTACTAAAGTAGGGTCTTGTAATATCATTAAATATGCTGACATTATATCTTTTTCGGTTCCAGTAGCTTTATTTACAATTTCTTCTGTTTCTTTTGTTACATCTTCTAGTGCTTTTTCTAATTTATCCATTTCAGCCTTTAAATCATCAACTGTCTTTTTCTCTATTTTTCTTTCTTCATTTTTTAATATTATTGTATTTCCAAAGCCTATTCCTATAGATACACCTTTTCCTGTTATCATCTGTTCCCTCCTATATTTAATATAGAAATTTACTCTCCGAATTTATTTTCAAATCCTTTTAAGATTTCTTCCATAGCTGTTTGTTCATCTTCTCCGTCACATTCAATTTCAATTTCAGTTTTTGCTTTTATTCCTAAAGACATTATTCCTAAAATTGACTTCGCACTTGCTGTCTTTCCATTTGTACTTAAATTTATATTACATTTGAATGTAGCTGCTAATTTTGCTAATTCTCCAGCTGGTCTTGCATGTAATCCTGTTTCGTTTTGTAATATTACTTTTTCTTTTATCATTTTGTTCATCCTTTCTATTGCTTTTTTGCTTTTTCATATTCAGGTAAATTATTTTTTAATATTACCATAACTCCCATTGATACTAGTGAACCAATAAGTATTGATACTAAATACCAAATTGGATGTCCTACTGTTGCAATCACGAATATTCCTCCATGAGGTGCCATCAAGGTACAGTTAAATACCATTGATAATGCTCCTGTTACTGCTGAACCTGCAACAAATGCTGGTATAGTTCTTAATGGGTCTGCTGAAGCAAATGGAATTGCTCCTTCTGAAATAAATGATAATCCCATTATATAATTTACATATGCTGCTTGTTTGTCTTTTTTTGCTATTTTCTTTGGGAAGAATGTTGCAAGTAATGCAATTGCTAATGGTGGTACCATTCCACCTGCCATAACTGCAGCCATTATTTCATATTGTCCTGAAGCTAACATTCCTGTTCCGAATGTATATGCTGCTTTATTTACTGGTCCTCCTAAATCTATCGCCATCATTCCACCTAAGATTGCACCTAATAATACTTTGTTTGCGGTGCTCATTGATGATAAGTAATTATTTATTCCTGTATTTATTGCTCCAACATATGGATTTATTAATAGCATAAATGCTCCTATTATTGCAATTCCAAATACTGGATATAATAAAATAGTTTTTATTCCTTCGATACTTTCTGGCAAATAACTACATAGTTTTTTCAAGCCTAAAACTATATATCCACCAGCAAAACCTGCAATTAATGCTCCTAAGAATCCTGAGCTTACAAGTGTTACTGTACTATCTGTTAATGACGCAAATGTTGTGCCTTGTACTGCTAATATTCCTCCTACAAATCCTACTGCTAATCCTGGCCTATCTGCAATACTCATTGCTATATATCCTGCTAAAATATATAGCATTACATTAAATGCTGCCCCTCCAACTGTTTTAAAGAATGCAGCTAATGGAGTGTTCATACCAAAGTTTGATGGGTCTATACTATAATCATCAAATAAGAATGCTAATGCTATTAAAATTCCTCCACCAACTACAAATGGTAACATATGTGTTACACCATTCATTAAGTGTTTATATATTTGTGTTCCAATTCCTTCTTTTTCAGTATCATCATCTTGATTGTTTTTATTTTTAGAATGATATATTTTTGCTTCTGGTGACAATACATGTTCAATTAATTCTTTTGGCTTATTTATTCCGTCAGCAACCTTTGCCCTTACTAATTTTTTACCGTCAAATCTTGATAAATCTACTTTTGTATCTGCAGCTATTATTACTGCTTTTGCATTTTTTATTTCTTCTTTTGTAAATTTATTTTTAACTCCAGACTGTCCATGTGTTTCTACTTTTACTTTATGTCCTAATTCTTTTCCCATATTTTCTAGGGCTTCTGCTGCCATATAAGTATGTGCAATTCCTGTTGGGCATGCTGTTATTGCAAGAATCTCATATCCATGTTCTTCTTTTTTAGTCTCATTTAGTTTCATTCTTTCAGCTCTGTCTATGCATAACATAAATTCTGCTGGTGTTTCTGCATTTAATAATTCTTCTCTGAACCTCGTGTCCATTAATAATGTTGATAATCTACTTAATACATCTAAGTGAACATTATCTTTTGTATTTGGTGCTGCAATTAAGAATATTAATCTTGCAGGTTGTCCATCTAAAGAATCAAAATTCACACCATTTGGCACAACCATAGCTGCTAAACCTGGTTTTGAAACTGCATCTGTTTTTCCATGTGGGATTGCAATTCCCTCTCCAATTCCTGTAGTTCCTTCTTTCTCTCTTTCTAATACTACTCTTTTGTACTCTTCTTTGTTAATAATGTTGCCATTATTAGCCATTAAGTCTACCATTTTGTTGATAAGTTCTTCTTTGCTATTCGCAGTCCCATTTATTTTTATGGCACTCGTGCTTAGTAAATCTGTGATTTTCATATTTTATCCACCCTTTCTTTCGTATAGTTCTATTCCAGAACTTAATTTATTTCTTTTAATAGGTTTGCTACTTCTTCTGCTGTTGCTAAATTCATAGAAAATGCACTAGCACTTCCTGTAGCTACTCCCATTTTAAAAGCATATTCAAATTCTCCACTTTTTTCATAGCCTGCAATAAATCCAGCTACCATGGAGTCTCCTGCACCAACTGTATTTAATACTTTTCCTTTTGGTGCATTTAAAAAGTATTCCTTGTTTTCTTTTGTTACTAGTATAGCCCCTTCTCCTCCTAATGAGATTAATACATTCTGTGCTCCCATTTCTTGAAGTTTTTTGGCATGTACTATAATGTCTTCTTTTGTTTCTATTTTTTCTTTAAAAGTTTCTTCCAATTCTTCTTTATTCGGCTTGATTAAAAATGGTTTGTATTTTAATACATTCATTAATAATTCTTTTGTTGCATCTACTACAAATCTTACTTTTTTGCACTCTAGTTTTTTACATATTATTTCATATATATCATTATTTATACATTTAGGAATATTTCCTGCTAATATAACTGTATCTTTACTATTTATTTGTTCAATCTTATCTAATAATTCATTTATATCTTCTGTGGCAATATCCGGTCCATTACCATTTAATGCCGTTTCCTCTTTTGAACTAATTTTTACATTTATTCTTGTTATACCTTTTTTTACTTTAATAAAATCTGTTTTTATTCCTCTTTGTTCAATATTCCTTTTTAACTCTTCTCCTGTAAATCCCGCAATAAATCCTAAGGCTGTGCTTTTTATTCCAAGGTTTTTTAAAACTGTTGAAACATTTAGACCTTTTCCTCCTGGAAGTATTTTTTCTTTCTCTGTTCTATTTATTTTTCCAATCTCAAAGTTATTCACTTGTGATATGTAATCTAATGCTGGATTAAATGTTATTGTATATATCATTCAATTCACCTCATTTTGATACAATATTATCATACTTGTTTTTAATTTACAATAGAATTTTTTATATTTCATCAAAAAAAAGAACTATAATTTTACAAATTAATTATAGTTCTTTTTTTATTCGATTTTTTCACACATTGTGTGATGAACCAGTTTCATCATTAAATGGTATAAATTTATTTACTATATTTCCTGTATCAATTGAAACATCTGCATCTGTTTTAAACATTGCAAAAGATGTATTAATTTTGTTATCCACTAATTCTTCTACTTCATCTTGTGTTGCATGTTCTGCTAATACCAACTCACTTACTAATATTTGTTTTGCATTATACAACATTTTCTTTTCTCCTGTTGATAATCCTTTTTCTTTTTGCTTGAAACTTAAGTTCCTTACAACATCTGCAATCTCATATATATTTCCACTTTTCATTTTGTCCATATTGTCTCTATAACGTTTGTTCCAATTTTTTTCCATTTCTGTTTCATCTTGTTCTAGTACATTTATTACCTTTTCTGCTTCTGCTTTATCAATTACATTTCTAATGCCATGTTCTTCTGCTGTTAATGTTGGTACCATAACTTTTACTTCTCCTGGCATTTTTAATATATAATATGATTGCTTTTCACCTAATATTTCTTTCTCTTCTATTGCATCGATTACCCCTGCTCCATGCATTGGGTATACTACTTTGTCTCCTACATTATACATGTAAGTCACTCCTTCCAAGTCTTTATATTTTGATTTTCAATCATAATTTACTTTATTTTGTCAACCGTTATTATTATACCATAAAAAATGGCAAAAGTCAAAGTTTTTGCCATTTTTTTTATTTTTTCCCACTTGTAAAAAATCCTATTTATTTGTTGAACCAAATCCACCTTTTCTTATGCCTTCTGCATTATCACCATCAACTTTATAATATTTCGCAAAAATTACTTGTCCTATTACATCACCTTTTTTGATTTGTACGTCGTGGTCAAAAAAGTTATAATATGCATACATAAAATGTCCATCATTGCTCTCATTTCCATAATAGTCAGAATCTACTATTCCTATACTATTAGCTAATACTAATCCTCTTTTTCCTGGATTAGAACTTCTATTTACCAACATGTAATATTCATCCTCTGGGCAATATGCTTTTAATCCTGTTTTTACTAATGTTGGTTTTACTCCAGGTTTAAACACTGGTATTACAACATCCTCTGCTGCTTCTACATCATATCCTGCTGAATATTTAGTTTTTCTTTCAGGTAAATTAATATTCTTATCTTCAAATCCTTTAGCAATTTCAAATCCTCTTATTTTTTCCATTATTATCATTCTCCTTTTCTTGTCCTATTTTTTCATATTATCTTTTAATTGTCAAGCTCTATAGTCGATTTTTTCATATCAAAAAAAGAGAGCTTATAGCCCTCTTTCTAGTTATATTATTGTCCATATACAGTACACATTGCAGAACCACTAGCTGAAATTGTTTGTTCTCCTGCATTAGAATAATTAAATATTGAACTCTTTAAATCCTGTGCAGCACTATCTTCACTTGTAACTGAACATGAGAATATATCTCCTGGCTTAAATGTATATTTTTCATTACTTGTTTGTACTGTTTCATTTCCTACAGCAACACCAATTTGAGGTAATATTTGTGTATCTTTGTATACAACATAAACATTTTCACCTATTTTAGTATAATTAGCTTGTGCAGTCTTTTTTCCTGGATTTTCATCTAAGATTTGTGCTTCAAGTGCAATATCACAATTTTTTCCTGTTTTCGCATTTAATTGATTTTGAAAAGTTTGATATTGACTTCTAGTTAAAGTTCCTGTATTAGCAACTTCTGCTACAAAGTCATCTACCATTTTCTGAACCTCCTGTTGAGATACATTATCAACTCTTGTTCCTAATGTTACTATTGTTCCTGCAGTAAGTACAACTACTAATAACAATATTATTATTACAGATGTTGTTGAATTTCCTGCCATATCTATCACTCCTTTCATTTTCATATTTTTAATCTTTTGCTATTGTTAACACTCCAATTTGTTCTCTACTTATACCTTGCTGTACTATCACTTTTGCACATTCATTTATTGTGCTTCCGGTTGTGTATATATCATCTATCAATAATATTTTTTTGTTTATAATTTTTTGTTGATTTTTAATCATATATACACCTTTGGCATTTTGCTCTCTTTGTTCTTTGTTTAAAGAACTTTGAGGTACAGTATTTTTTATTTTGTATAATATATTTTTAGCTATCGGTACTTTTATTATTTTAGATATTTCTTTAGCTATTAATTCGCTTTGGTTATATCCTCTTTCTTTTTTTCTTTTATTACTTACCGGTACTACAATTATTATATCATATATTTCTAAATTTTCAAAACTTTTTTGCATTTTTTTCAAAAAACTTCCAATAGTTTTATAAATATATGCTTTTTCTCTAAATTTTAACGCTATTATTTGGTCTCTTATTAATTCTCGATATTTAAAAAAATAATAATGTTCTATAAAATTTTTGTTTTTATCATTTCGATAATTATCTATTCCAAAGCAATATTCTTTTTTCATTTTTTTATAACATTTATTACATATCGCTGTATTACTCATCTTTCCACATATTCCACACACTTGTGGATATATTATATTCACTAAACTTTCTAAAATTTTTCTCACTCCTTTTGCGTTACATAATATATTCTACGTATTCTTATTTTTTCCTTCAGATTTTTTTATTTTTTTTGTATTTTCTCTTGACAAATCTATATAAAGATATTATAATAGTCATTGTCGTAAGACATTGCCAGATATATCACATGCAGATGTGGCGGAACTGGCAGACGCACAGGACTTAAAATCCTGCGGTGGTTAAACACCGTGCCGGTTCGATTCCGGCCATCTGCACCAAAAAAGACTTAAAGCTTTGCTTTAAGTCTTTTTGTTATTATTTTTTCAGAAAAACTGAAAAGTATATAATAATTCAATAATATTCTATTTGCATTTTTCTAAAGTTATTTTTCCAAGTTTTCCACTTCTAAAATCATCTAAAATAATTCTTGATGTTTTTTCATCATCTATATTGCCTCCAGAAATTATTGCTCCTCTTTTCTTTCCTATAAGTTGCATAACTTCATATATATTTTCATTTTCCATTCTATCTTGTTCTAATATTTTATCAACAACTTCTCTATCTAATGAATATCTTTCAATCAAATTATCTTTATACTCATTTAATAAAAACTTGGTTAGGTTATACGCAACTTCTGTTATTTCTAATATTGTATCTTTTATTGTTCCTGTAAATGCTAAATTTAAGGCAACTTCGTTACTTTCAAATTTAGGCCATAATACCCCAGGTGTATCCATTAATTCTATTTCGTCATTTATTCGTATCCACTGTTTTTGCCTTGTAACACCTGGCTTATTTGCAACTCCTGCAGAATTTTTCTTTGTTATTCTATTAATAAATGATGATTTTCCAACATTAGGAATTCCAACCACCATTACTCTTATTTTTCTTCCTATACGCCCTTTGTTAGCATATGCTTGATTTTCCTCTTTCATTGTTTTTTGAATTTGTCTTATTACTTCATTTACACCATTCCCATTATTTGAGTTTACCAATATAGCGTTATATCCTTGTTTCTCAAAATATTTCACCCATTTTTTGTTATCTTGTTCATCTGACAAATCACATTTATTTAACACTACTAATTTCTTTTTATTTTTTGTTATTTCTTTTATATCCGGATTTTGACTCGAAATTGGTATTCGTGCATCTAAAATCTCAACTACAATATCTATCAAATTTAAATCTTCTGTTATTTGTCTTCTAGTCTTTGCCATATGGCCAGGGAACCAGTTAATTGCGACTTTTGGCAACTTTTCTTTCTCATTATTCATTTAATTTCACTTCCTAATTCTTATAATTTATTTTATGCTTCCTTCATCAACTACCACAATTATCTCAATCAAATTAATTAGTACCGTATTTATATAATATTAGATTTAGATATTTGCATGTATATAATATAAAATATGACTATTAGTATCATAAAATGGAATATTATTTCCTTTTACTGCTACTTTAATAATTTTTTTATTATCTATTAATTCTAATGCTATTGTAGGTATAATTTGTGGTTTTATACCTTCTATTAGTTCACTAGTACTTTTTTAAAATTCGATTTTTTCAGATTCTATTCCTAAATTCATATTTATTTTTCACCTCATAATTTCAAAAAAAATATAGAATATATGTATTTTTATACTATACTTTATTCTATACTTTGTCAATATTTTATTAAAACAAATCACAATTTATTCAATTATATCATCTGACTCTGATTTTTCACTTTCAATTTAGAAGAATTTATATTCATTTTTATCTTCTCTATCATCTCTTGCTTTTAATTCTTCATCATATTTTTCATTTTTAAAATACCAATCAGTCTTTCCATCTGATGGATTTGCCTTTCTTCCTCTATCTGCTAGCATATCCATTACTGTGAACAATGCAAGTATTAAAGCTATTGCATCAGAAATTAAATTTAAGCTTAAATCACTTGTAAGTGTTGCTTGTCCCTGTAACATTGGAATTATATTTGCAACTAAGTGTTCTCCAAAGTATGCACCATACATTACTAAATACAATAATGAACCAATCATAATCCTTTTTATAACTAATACAATGCAAGGAATTGTTGCAAAAGCAATTATTACTTCATATGTAAAGTTATATGCTTCTAACCCTAACATATCAACTGAATATTGCGTACATAGAGCAACTATTGCTCTGAATAACCAAAACATTACCATAAATATTGCAATTAGCCATGTCGAGAAATTTTTCATATCTTCATCCTCCATTTTATATAATAAAAATTGGGTTGTAGAAATACTTCCACCCCCCAACATTCTTAGTCTTCATCTACAAAATTAAATTCGTCTTTATATTTTTCTTTAAATATTTCAAATACTTTGTTTAGTATTTCTTCATCTTCAACACCTACATATGATTCTTCTTCAGAATCATCATCTGTATCTTCTAATTTTAATATTACTACTTCTCCTTCATCTTCTTCACCTTCGTCTGTAACTGGTAATAATACTACATATTCTTCATCATCTAATTCTACTAAATCTAAGAATTCAAATTGTACCTCGTTTCCTTCTTCATCATTTAAAACTACTATATTATCTAATTCTTCTTTTTCCATTCTTTACTCCTTTCAAATTTAATTTTATCTTAAATATAATACACTATTTTTTCTATTTTGACAACTAATTTTTTATTTTATTTAGATATGTTTCTAAAATATATACTGCAGATATAGTATCTACTATATTTCTTTTTTTATTCTTATTAATATCCAAGAAATTCATAGTTTTATGTGCTGCAACTGTTGTAAGCCTCTCATCAACTACTTCAATTTTCAATTTATTATATTTACATTTAAGTTTATGAATAAATTTTTCTGTTATCTCTGTTCTTGCTGATGTTGTGCCATTCATATTTATTGGTCTACCAATTACTATAGTATCAACATCATATTTTTCCAATATTTCATCTATTCGTTTTAGAATAAGCTTGTCTGACCCTTCATTATGAATAGTTTCTAATCCTTGTGCAGTTATATTTAGTGCGTCTGTTATTGCTATTCCAGTTCTTGCATCACCATAGTCTATTCCTAATATTCGCATATTTTCTATTCCTCTAATCCTATATAATTTCTTACCATTTTATCTAATAATTCATCTCTCTCAATTTGTCTTATTTTATTTCGTGCATCTTTATAACTTGTAATATATGTTGGGTCTCCTGATAGTATATAACCTACAATCTGATTAATTGGATTATATCCTTTTTCAACCAATGCCTCATATACCTCTTTTAAAATTTCTTTTGTCATTGCATTTTTTTCTTTTTCAAAATTGAAACTCATTGTTTTATCAAAATCCATAACTACTTTACCTCCTTCTGTTTTAACTAGATAAATGTAATGTCATTTTCACTTTTATCACAATTGTCTACATATTGCTCTAATTTTTTTAATACTTCTTCCATTCCAGTTCCTTTATAATATGTTGTTAATACAAAATTAAGTTTAGCTTTTACTACTTGTGGTTCTGCATTTTTCTTCTTTTTCTTTTTTCTATCTATTGCTTCAATTTCTACTTCTTCTACTTCTTTGTCTATTGGCAATGATATTTCTAATTCTTCTGCTCCATTTTTCATATCAGTAACAAATGTAGTTACTGAATCTATATCAACACCTGAAAAGACTATTACAAATTTAGGTCCCATATATCTAATAAACAAATAATCATTTGATATACTTTTTCTAACAAAGTCACTAATATCAATTATAACTTGATTTCCTAATTTTCTTGAATACTTTTCGTTTATTTCTTCTATATTTGTTATCCTATACATACATACTGTTGATGTTGTGTATTTGTCTATAATTTTTTTGCCTTCTCCATATAAATATTCTTCTGAATATAAACCTGTAAATAAATCTTTTCTTACTATAGATTCTAGAGTTTTTTGATGTACTACAGTTCTTAAGACTGATACTATATTTTCTTTTATTACCTCAAATATAGTAGTATCTATATTATCAAAATCATGTGGAACTCCACTTTCTATTATCCAATATCCAATATATACATTTTCTATATATATTGGAAAGAAAATTGCTGATTTAGCTCTTCCAAATTCCATTTCTTGATATGGTAATCTTTCATCATCTCCATTTACAGTAACATACTTAGGAGTTGCTGTTGCTATACTATCTTTAAAAATTGGTACATCTTGTAACTTACTTAATGTTTTCCAATGTTTAGGGTCAACATTGGAAGCTTTTACTTCATATTCTGCACCATTAAATACAACTATTGTTGAATATTTTATTTCATATTTTTCTATTAATATATTGTTAATTTTTTGAATTTTCTCATCAACAGACGAACATTCACCAATTGTACTCAAAAAATCTTGTAATACTTTTAAATTATTAGCTTGTCTACTTAAATTATTAAATTGCTGTATTTTTGTATGTATTGTTATATTATAAATTAATAATACAATTATGATTGCAACTAATATTCCAACTATAAATATCAACTTTTATCCCCTCCTTGCTAATAATTTTTTTTCATTTGATTTAATGTATCATTCATTCTTGTTGAAAAGCCATTATTGCTATTGTTTTTTATAGATGGTGGAGCATATTTTTCTTTTTTCTTCTCACTTCTATACACCATACTAGCTAGATTCTTTAAACTTTGTAAAAACTCTTTTGTATAACCTTTTAATGATATATCACATGTAACTAATCCATCTAAATATCTAACATATGTTTTTAAATCAAATGGTATTGTAACATGTTTAACTGTTCTTCTGTCGAACAACTCTTTTCTAACTGTCATTGAAGCATCATTATATATAGATATTCCACCTATAAGAATCTCTTCATTTATTTGTCTTGTTGCTATAAATTTATTTAATACAACTCTTGCTTTTGATTCTTCAAACATATCTTTGTCACTTAGTTTTCTTAAAAATGCAGTAAGTGGTTGTATTGTTAGTATATCCATTGATTGTACTAAATATATTTCTTGCGCATATTTAAAATATCTCATTGGAGTTGTAAAATCACAATCCATTATTACTACTTTATGCATCTCTAACAATGTTTTTACTATTGGCTCAACCGCTTGTAAATTTTCATCATTTTCGAAAGGAGATGTATATATTGTTAAATTCTTATGTTCCTGAATTCCATTTGCTTTACCTATTTTTAGGTTGTTCATTATATAATTTGATTGACTTCTTAATTCTTCTTCATTTTTAGTATATATATAATATGCATTTCTATTTTGTGTTAAATCTAATATTGCAGTATCAATACCATTAGTTGATAATATTTCTGCTACATTATTTACTAAAAATGATGTTCCATTTTTACTAGTTCCTACAAAAGCAACAATTTTTTGTCCTTGTTCTATTATATTATTTATATCTAATTCTTCATATTGCTCTTCTTGTTCTTCTTTTTTTACACTTTCTTGTTCATTTGACATTCTTAAATTATTTAAAACATCTGTGTATTGTTCTTCAATTCCGTCATTCTCGAAGCCTGGTAATACTGTTTCTTCTTCTTCCTCTTCATCTTCATCAAATCCTGGCAACACAGCATCTTCTTCGTCTTTGCTTTCTTCTTCCATTGTAGGTTGTGATATTGTTTCTTGAGTTTCAAAACCTGGTAATATTGTCTCTTCTTCCTCTTCTTCAAATCCTGGTAACACTGTATCAGTTTCTTCCTCTTCTTCAATTGGTTGCACTTCTACAACTTTTTTTGGTCTTCCTCTTTTTCTTTTTGGTTGTTGTTCTACTTCTACAGGAGGAATTGCATTTTTTCTAGGTCTTCCTCTACCACGTTTTACTGGTTGCACTTCTTCTACTGTCTCTTCTACATCATTCTCAAATTCTTCTACAGGTTCTGGCTCTTTTTCAATAGCGCTTTTCTTTGCAATTGTAGTAACACTTGTACTTGGCTTTGTAAGAATTTTTTTCTTGCTTGTTCCTATAGCAGATGGAATAACAACAGGCTCATTAGGTTTCTTTGCTCTACTATTTTTCAATAATATCTCACTTGTTCCTGCTTTTTCTTTATTTTTTTCAACTCTAACTTTATCAGAGATTTTATTTGTATATGAATTTATCTCTTGATATCTAAGTGATTTTTCTTCCAATACTGCTCTTACATTCAATGGTAAACATTTGCTTATTACTTTTAATTGTGCATCATTATATTGACTTGCAATGCTATCAAAACTTTCTACATATTTATCTTCGTTATTTCCAAGTCTTTTATAGTGTGCCAAAATATTTTGTATTTCTACTTCACTAACATCATTTTCGTCATCTTTTTCGTATGACACATCTTCTGTATCTATTTTATAATAAAGCTTTGCTTCTTTCTTTGAACGTGGTCTTTTTATTAGGTTACATACTTCGCTTGCACTTCTGTCATTTCCTAATAGAGCATCATATACCCCTATTCCAAATAATTTTACTAATATTTGTTCAGACTTATTTCTTCTTTCTGTACAAATTAAAATTATTGGAATATTTTCTCCCTTGGCATTTGAAGCCTCATCACTTATACTATCTAACCTATCAAATAAAAATTTATCCATTTGTTCATAGTCTGTATTAACATATTGTTCAAGGTCTTCGCTTATTACTATTCTATCATATGTTTTATCTCTTTGTAGTTCTTTTAATATTGCATTAAAGTAATAAACATTTTTATATGATATTATTTGTTTATATTCTGCTTGATATTTTTTTATTATAGCTTGTGACGTATTTTCATTACTTACTGCAAATAAAACTTTCATTTGTTACCCCCTTCCAAATTTCACAACTATTGCAAATGCAAGCGGTAAAATCTGGCATATTACTAATATAGTTACGAATGATATCATCGTTACTAGTCCTTTTTCTTGTGTGTCTAATTTTCTTATTCCTATTACATATTGATACATTGCACTGACTGCAATTCCTAAAAAGCATAATGGTATACTGTATATTCTGATTAAATTTAGTATATATGCTGTTAGTCCATATGCATCTGAACCGTATTTCTGTTTATACTCGTCCAGTGTTTTTGCTGAATTTTCCTTTATTTTTATTAATTGGCTTTCATTTTTGTTGTCTATTATATTTTCTGCTGCATATACTTGGTTATATCCAAATAATACTATTATAAACAATAATAATATTACTGCAATTACTTTTTTCATACCATTTTCCTTCCCTTTCATATCTCTCTTATATTTTCTACCTATATATCATACACTAGAATTCAAAAAATAGCAAGGAAATTCTTGCTATTTTTTTATTTTTTTGCCTTATTTTTTTGTTTATAAAATAAAAAAACAATATCTAGATATTTAGATATTGTTTTTGGTGCCTCGAACGGGAATCGAACCAGTGACACAGGGATTTTCAGTCCCTTGCTCTACCAACTGAGCTATCGAGGCATT
>CAKPLQ010000032.1 GCA_934167685.1 uncultured Clostridia bacterium
ACTGTTTTTACTTGTTTTGATAGATGTTCTCTCACTTTTAGATTCCTCATTTCTTTATTTCAAATTTATATCCTATTCCTCTAATTGTTTCAATATATTTTCCTTTTTTGCCCAATTTATGTCTAATTTTTTTTATATGACTGTCAATAGTTCTAGAATCTCCATAATAATCATAATTCCAAACATTATTTAAAATTTTATCTCTAGATAATGCTATATTCTCATTATCTAATAAATATTTTAAAAGTTCATATTCCCTTAAACTTAGATCTATTGGTTTTCCATCAACTTTAACAGTTCTTCCCTCTTGGTCAATTGTTATTCCATCATAATCTTTTACTTCTTTTGTGTCTCCATATGTTCTTTTTAATATTGCTTCAACTCTTGCAACTAAAATTTTAGGACTGAATGGTTTTGATATATATTCATCAACACCAAGTTCAAATCCGAATAATTCGTCTTGTTCTTCTCCTCTCGCTGTTAGCATTATTACAGGCAAATTAGATTCTTGCCTAATCTTTCTAAGTACAGACCATCCGTCAAGTTTTGGCATCATAACATCTAATAATATTAATTTTATTTTGTTTCTATTTTCTTCAAAAACTTCTATCGCTTTTTCTCCATCTTCCGCTTCTAATATTTGATAGCCTTTTGCAGATAAAAAGTCCTTTAAAAGTTTTCTCATTCTTGATTCATCATCAACTACAAGAATATATGTTCTATCCATTGTCATTCCTCCATATAATTTTATTATTTATTATAATTATATTTATTGTATATGTCTTTTTTGTGAAAGTTTAGCTATTTTTTAAGTATACTGTTTGAGTATTATATGCTAATCCTATATTCTCTTTTTGTAGTATTGATATTATTTGATAATTAATGTCTTCCTTATGATATAAAAATTGCCAATATTTTGTTTCATTTATATATGCATTTATAACTAAGGCAAACCCATTATCCGAAATTTCTTGAAATTTCACACTAAGTTTTCCATCTTTAAGTATATCTTCTCTTTCTTTTAACATATTTTCAATCTCTTTTGTTACTTTTTCTATTTTTTCAAGTGGAGTATCTAATTCTATGGTTAATTTAGTGTAATACCTTCTTTTTTGCATTTCTCCATAATTTATAACAGAGGCACTAGCAATTTCTGAATTTGGTACATGTAATACAGTATTTTCCAGTGTTCTGATATTAGTACTTCTAAACTTAATCAATTCTACTGTTCCTTCATATTTATCTACTTTTATATAATCTCCAACTTTATATGGTTTGTCTAAAAATATAGCAATTCCACCAATTAGGCTTTTGGCTGTATCTTGTGCTGCAAGTGTTAAAACAACTCCGCCTATTCCTATTCCTGTTACAAAGCCACTTATATTATATCCTAATTCTGAAATAACCATAAACCCTGCTAAAATGTATATGCCTATTCGTGCAGTCCTTAATATAGCATTCATTGTTACATTATCAATATCTTTATTGCTTTTATCTCTTAGTTTAGAAACTATAATATTTTTATCATTTAATCCTACAGCAAATGATTTTGCAACAAATAATATCATTGCAATTTTCATTGTTTTTTCTATAATACTTTCTGCTTTTTCAGAAATAGCAATTACATCTTTTATCATGTATAAGCCTATATATATTCCTATAAATGTAAAAATTGTTTTTAATGGTAAATAAAATGGGTTCTTCTTTACTTGTTTTTTCTCACCTTTTTTGTATGTTAATAATTTAATTATCATACAAGCAACTGCAGAACTTAATATTCTAAATATCAATACTATTCCAATAGCTATAGCTATTTGTGTGATTACTTCTATATCCATATTCATCTTCCTTTTTTTAAAAAAAACTGTCGAAATCAACAGTCTTTTATTTTAATTCATATAATCTCTCAATTTTTTGCTTCTACTTGGGTGTCTTAATTTTCTTAATGCTTTTGCTTCAATTTGACGAATTCTTTCTCTTGTTACATCAAATTCTTTTCCAACTTCTTCTAAAGTTCTTGCTTTTCCATCTTCTAATCCAAATCTTAATTTTAAAACTTTAGCTTCTCTTGGTGTTAATGTATTCATTACCTCTTCCAGTTGTTCTCTTAAAAGAGTATATGATGCTGCATCATGTGGTGCTGGAGAATCTTCGTCTTGTATGAAGTCTCCCAAATGACTATCATCTTCTTCTCCTATTGGTGTTTCCAATGATACTGGGTCTTGAGCAATTTTTTGTATTTCCATTACTTTTTCAACAGGCATTTCCATCTCTTTAGCAATTTCTTCTGGAGTTGGTTCTCTTCCTAATTGTTGTAATAAATGTCTTGAAGTACGAATTAGTCTATTTATTGTTTCCACCATGTGTACTGGTATTCTTATAGTTCTTGCTTGATCCGCAATTGCTCTTGTTATTGCTTGTCTAATCCACCATGTTGCATAAGTACTAAATTTAAATCCTTTTGTATAATCAAATTTTTCTACTGCCTTAATTAGTCCCATATTTCCCTCTTGAATTAAATCTAAGAATAACATTCCTCTACCTACATATTTTTTTGCAATACTTACAACTAATCTTAAATTTGCCTCTGCTAATTCTTGTTTAGCTTCTTCATCATTATCTAAAATTCTTTTAGCTAATTCTAATTCTTTTTCATATGAAAGTAATGGAATTTTACCAATTTCTCTTAGATACATTCTAACTGGGTCATCTACACTTATTCCTTCAAAACTTGTATCAGTAATTTCATCTAACTTTAATTCTTCTACTTCTTTTAAATCTTCTACATCTGGTTCTTCTTCAAAGTCATCATTTAAAAGTGATACTCCCATTTCTTCGAATGCATCAAATACTTTGTCAATTTGCTCTGGATTTGTATTTTCCAACTCTTTGGCTAATTCTCCATATGTTATTTTACCGCTTTCTTTTGCTTTTTTTACTATGTTTTTAACTTTTTCTGCTTCTGTTATTTCTTCTCCGTTTTCTTCACTACTATTGCTATTTTCCTTTTTACTATTTTTCTCTTTTTTTATTTCTTCAATTAATTTTTCTTTTTTTTCTAGTTTACTTTTTTTATTTTCTATAGTATTACCCATATCTAATTCCATTTGGTTTTCATCTTTCTTTTTTCCCACGAAAAATTCCCCCTACCTAATTTTTGACAATGCAATTATTATATTACTTAATTCTTTTCCTAATTGCGTCTTTTTTTCTGCATTACTCTCTGTTTCTAATTGTTTTAAAACCTCTTTTTTTCTATTATCTAATCTTTCTCTTTCATATTTTATCAAGATATCTTCAACAGCTTTTTCCATGTTTTCTATTTCAAAATCTGTTGCCATTAGCATTGTTATATGACTTTGTAACTCTTCATCAAATGTATCTATAAGTTTATTTATATTACCTTCTTCTTTTTCTAATTCTTCATATAGTTGTTTTGCAATCTTTTTATTAATCTCACTTTTAAAGTCTTCTGGTTTTATTTGTTGTTTTATTTTTTCGAATGCACTTTTATTATTCTCTAAAAGTATTGCTATTATTGTATTTTCTCTTTTCTCTAAGTCTCCATCAATATTTTCGTTTTCTTGTACTTTATTTTCTATATGTTTTATTTCTCTATTTTTGCCTTGTAATATTTTATCTCCTTTATTGCCAGCATATATTAATTTGTTTACTTCTGCATAAATTGCTTCTTTTGATATATTATACCCTTTCGCAATTTTTTCTATGTATATTTCTCTTTCCATTGTATTTTCTACTTTTGAAAGAATTTTTGCAATTTCATTTAAGAATTTTATCTTGTCTCCCACATTTTCTAAATTAAGTCCATTTTTTAAATTTTTAACTTTAAATTCAACTAATGATATTGCATTGTCCATTGCTAATTTAAATCTGCCTTCTCCAAATTTAACAATATACTCATCTGGGTCTTTTGCTCCTTCTATTTGCAATACTCTCATATCACATCCCATTTTTTGTAATATTTCCATTGACCTCGCAATTGCAGTTTGTCCTGCACCATCTGCATCAAATCCAAGTATTACTTGCTCTGTACTTTTTCTTAGCAACCACCCTTGTTGTTCTGTTAATGCTGTTCCTAATGCTCCCACTACATTTGTTATTCCTCTTTGATGTAATGATATAACATCCATATATCCTTCTACTATAAGCAATTTTTTAGTCGCATCTTTTTTCGCAACATTTAGTCCAAATAAATGCCTTCCTTTACTATATACGACATTCTCTGGTGAGTTAATATATTTAGGTTGTGGAAATTTGGGGTCCTTGATTTTTGAATCGTCTAGTATTCGTCCTCCAAATCCTATAACTTTTCCTCTTACATCACAAATAGGGAACATTAGTCTTTCTCTATATCTGTCTATATATGTTCCATTATCTCTTTTGTTTACTAGTCCTGATTCAAGTATTTCTTTTTCTCCAAACCCTTCTGCTTTTAATGCTTTATATAATTCATCAAATTTTCCAGAAAAGCCTATTCTATATGCTTCTAATGTTTCTTGATTCATTTTTCTTTTTTTTACATATTCTTGTCCTATTTTTGCAACTGGTTGATATAAATTTTTATGATAAAATTCTGTCGCAAATTCATTTACTTTGTAAACTTTTGCTTTTAGTTCTTCTCTCGCAGTGTCTGCATTGTTTTCTAATGTTGGCAATTGTATATTTGCTCTTTCTGCTAATTGTTCTAATGATTCTTTAAATGTTATTCCTTCTATTTTCATTAAAAATGTGTAGACATTACCTCCTACACCACATCCAAAACAATGAAAAATCTGCCTATCTGGCGATACTGAAAATGATGGTGACTTTTCACTATGAAATGGGCATAATCCAAAATAATTTCTTCCTTTTCGAGTTAAATGCACATATTGTGATATGATATCTACTACATCGTTATTTTGTCTTACTTCTTCTATTATCTCATCACTATATCGTATCATTTTCCTCCACTCCTACACATATTTATACATAATTATATTATTCGACGAATTTTACATAATTCCCTCTTTTTTTATAGATTTTTTGATTTTTTTGTAATATTTGATACAATTCACTAATAAATTATATAAATTTTAGAAAATTAATAATATATTGTTTTTGAAATACCGCGTAAGCGACCAAATGAGCATAGCGAATGCGATATGGAGCAATCTACATACTAGTATTTTTACTATGCAGATTGCGACACCAAGGTATTAAAAAACAATATATTATTAATTTCTAAATATAGTATTTATAAGTTGTGAATTGTATCTAATATTTATATAATCTCAAAATCTATCTTTCTTAGTAATTTATTAGCATCTGCAACTCTTATTTTTACTTTATCTCCAATTTTGTAAACTTTATGAGATTGTTCTCCAATAGCTTCTCTTCTTTCTTCATTATAAATAAAATATTCATCTCCCAAATTCTCATACCTTATTAATCCTTCTATTGTATTATCCAATTCAACAAATATTCCAAAGTTGGTAACAGATGAGACAATTCCTTCATATTCTTCTCCAATTTTATTTTCCATATATTCTGCCTTTTTAATGTCTTCCGCTTCTCTTTCTACTTTTGTTGCTGTTCTTTCTCTTTCTGAACAATTTTCTGCTCTTTTTTCAGCTCTCTTTTCATATTTCTTTATCCAAAATTCATTTAACATATAATCATTTTCTAAATATTTAGAAATTATTCTGTGTATAAATAAATCTGGATATCTTCTTATTGGTGATGTAAAATGACAATAGTATTTACTTGCAATTCCGAAATGCCCTTTATTTTCTGCCTCGTATTTTGCTACTCTAAGTGTCCTTAGAATTATATTTGATACTACCTTTTCCGCTTCTTTACCTTTTACATCTTCTAATATTTTTGCAAATTCATTTGGATATATAATATCTTCTTTAGAAATCTTTATTTTATATCCAAAATTATATAATACTTTATTCAAGTCTTTTACTTTATCCAAGTCTGGTGCCTCATGATTTCTGTATATAAATGGTGCTTGTAACCAATAGAATTTTTCTGCTACAGTTTCATTTGCGGCAAGCATAAATTGCTCTATTATTTCATTTGCAAAATATGTTTCATATTTACTTACATCAATTGCAAAACCATTTTCATCTAATGTTATCTTACTTTCTGGTATATCTAAATTTAAATATCCATTTTCTTTTCTTTTTTCTTTTAAAATCGTTGCAAGTTCTGCCATCAAATCAAATTCATTAATATATTTTTCATATTTTTTTAGAACTTCATTATCTGACCTATCTATAATTTTCTGCACATTTGTATATGACATTCTTTCTGTCACATTTATAACTGCTTTATACACATCAGCTGCAACTATTTTAGCTTTTGGAGTAATTTCCATTGAACATGATAATGTATACCTATCTTGTCCAGCATTCAAACTACAAATTCCATTTGATAGTTCTCTTGGTAACATTGGAATTACACGCCCTAACATATAAATACTTGTTCCCCTTAAATATGCTTCTTTATCAAGTTCAGTTTTTTCTCGCACATAATGACTTACATCTGCAATATGCACATCAAGCTTATAGTTTCCATTTTGCAATTTTTCTACATGTATTGCATCATCTAAATCTTTCGCATCTTCTCCATCTATTGTAAATATTATATCTTGACGCAAATCTTTTCTGTTTGGTAAATCTGCTTTATCTATTTGCGTTCCAAATGCTTTTGCTTCTGCAACAACTTCTTCTGGAAATTTGTATGGCAATTCATATTGTTTTATTAATGATAGCATGTCAACTCCTGCTTCATTTACTCCACCTAAAATTTCAATAATTTTTCCTTCGGCATTTTTTCCCTTTTTAGGATACTCTAATATTTTTACTAAAACTTTATGATTATTTCTTGCTTTTCCCCAATTTGATTTTGAAATAAATATATCTGTTCCAAAGTTCTTGTCATCTGGTACTACAAAACCAAAATTTCTACTTTTTTGGAATGTTCCAACAACAGTATCTTTTTCGTGTCTTATTATTTTTACTATTTTGCCTTCTTCTTTTCTATTTTCCCCTTTATTAGGTTCATTTATTATTTGAATACTTACAGTATCTCCATTTAAAGCATTTAATGAGTTCTCTTTTGATATATATATTTCTTCTTCTTGATCTTCAATTTTTACAAAACCAAATCCTTTTTGATTTTTTCTATATGTTCCTATTTTTTCTTCTTTTTTCATTATTAATCCCATTCCTTTCTCAAGGCTCAAACTTTGCTATAAAATTTTTTAGCTCCATCCAGACAATTAAAAAGAACAGTTTGTAGTAACTGCCCTTTTATGCTATGTATATTATTGAAAGTGCTATTGTAACAATTACAAAAGCGATTCCTAATATAATTGTCCATCTTTTTTGTTTTCCTTCTTTTGTTCTACCTTTGTTTTTCTCAAAGAAGTTGTTTGTAGATGAACCTGTTATTGTTGATGATAAACCTGCATCATCTTTAGATTGTACCATTGCCAATATTGTTAAGGCTAAACATATTATTAAATCTACTACTATTAATATTATCTTTACTATTTGCATTTAGTATTCCTCCTAACGGTTTTGTTTACACTTGAATATTTTACCACATATTTCTCAGAAAATCAATGCTAAAGCGTTAAAAATCACAAGTTTTATCATTATCCCAATAAATAAGTTACAATTTGTACCTTTTATTAATCCTTTATTTAATTTTTTAAACCCATTAAATACTTTATTAATTTCTTCTTCTGTCACAATCGCTTGTTCTTCCATGTATTCTCTTGCTATATACTGTGCCTTTATCATTGCATCATTCTCTAGAAATACTCTTACAACATAATATATGAAACTTAATATTAAAAATATATTTGAATATAACATTATATTTTCTATCTTTTTAACTATTACTAATACACATGTAATAACAAAATATATTAAATATATGTTTGAATAAATAAAATTAAATATTAACATTTTTCTGTCTTGTATAGAATGTAAACATTCATGTGCCATTGTTTGTATTCTTGTGAAACTTTCATGTGTATTTCCTATTGATACTTTATCTTGCATTGCTATATATAATGTTGTTTCTGATTTTTTGTCTTCTTCTATTTTAGTTGTTTCATTTCCTATTTTTTTTAATATTGCTTTACAGATTTCTGTATTATCTGGAAATTTTTCTGCTATTGAATTTAATTCTTGTTCTAATGCAATTTCTTTTAATTCTTTTGCATTTGTTTTCATCATAAAATATATTGTTATAATAGCTATTATTGCTATAATTATTATAATTAGTTCCATTTTAGTTTCCTTTCATTATTACTTTTAATGTTCCTAATTACATTTAAAATCAATTCATTATTTTATTAAACTTTGTATTGCATTTCCTATTATTTTATTTACATCTGCAATTAATATGTTAAATTTCATTTCTGCGTCAAAATACTTACTTGCTTCTTGGTTTTGTATTAATTCTCCATATAATTCTTGCACATGTCTCATTTTATTTTCGTCATCTTTTCCTATTTGCAAAGCTGTTATTTGTGCATCATATCTTGCTTTTTCAAATTCATCAATTTTACTTTTTAATTCAAAATTCAAGTTTATAGTTTCTTTTGCCATTTTATATGTTATATATTCTTCTGATTGTTTTATCTCTTCTGCTAATTGATTTGCAGTATCATATACATTCATTGTTAGTCTCCTTTATATTAATATAGCTGCATATTTATTATGCAGCTTTAGTTTTCTTTTATGCATATGCTTGACGTTTTCTGAAAGCTAATAGATTTGTTATTTCTTTTTCTGTTCCTTTTGCTTTTTTAGTTTTTTGAGCTTTTTCTTGCTCTAATTGCTTTCTTTGTTTTTCTGCCATTGTTTCACATATTGCTTTTTGATAAATAAAATGTGTGTCTTGAGCTATTGTTGCCCAGTTATAAGTTTTTACTTTTGCTTTTGCTTTTTTTACAATATTAGCACATAATTCTGGATTATATAATAATTCTAATATTGAATCTGCTATTGAATTTGGATTTCCACAGTAAGTTTTCATTCCTGTTTCTCTATGTTCTACTATTTCTCCTAATCCTCCAGCATCTGATACTACTATTGGTCTTTCAGCTAACATTCCCTCTAATGCTACTATACCAAATGGTTCATATGTACTTGGAAATACTGATATATCGGCTGCTTTATACATTCTTTCTACATCTTTTCCGTTCATGTATCCTGCAAAATATACTTTGTTTGATATTCCTAGGTAATCTGCTTGTGCTCTTAACTCATCAAGCATTCCACCTTTACCTGCTATTACAAGTTTTGCATCATGATATCCTTCAAGGATTTTTGGCATTGCAGCAATTAGATTTTGAACACCTTTTTCATACACTAATCTTCCCATAAATAGTATTATTTTTTCATTATCCATTGCATATCTTCTTCTAAATGTATAATCTCTATCCATTCCAGAAAATTTATTTAAGTTTACTCCATTTGGTACTACACTTATTTTTTCAAATGGTAATCCAAATAGTCTTTGTATTTCACATTTCATATAATTGCTATTAACAATTACTTCTGTTGCTTCATAGGTAAGCATCCATTCTGTATCATTTATATATCTTTGTGTTTCATCATGAATTCCACTATTTCTTCCTGATTCTGTTGCATGTATTGTTGCTACAATTGGGATATTATATGAATTTTTTAATGCTTTTGCTGCATATGCTACTAGCCAATCATGCGCATGTATTACATCAAAATTTCCTTGTTCTGCAATTATTTGATTTGCTTTTGCTACCATATTAAAATTCATTTGCATTATCCAATCTATAAAGTTATTTGGATTTATCATATAATTGTCTACTCTGTATACTTTTACTCCTTTGTCGTCCTCAAAATATGGAGTTTCTCCATCTCTGTATGTTACTACAGTTACTTCATGCCCATCTTTTATTAATCTGTGTGATAGGTCATACACAACTCTTGATATTCCGCCTACTACTCTTGGTGGATATTCCCATGTTAGCATCAATATTTTCATTGATATACCCCTTTCTTAAGTTCAATCTTCTTTTGTTTTAATCTACCTCAGTATATTGTATACAAAAAAAATTAAATTGTAAATATATTTTTGCAAAATTTTTTCTTTTTTTGTAGAATTTTGAAATTTTATTTATATCAAAAAAATAGAAAGGTTTTACCTCTCTATCTTTCTAAATCTTTTTCATTTCTAATTTTTCTATTTATATTGTGCTCAAGATTAGATTCCTCTTTGCTTATGTTTTTTCTTGAAGCCTTTGATTTTTTCTTTTTTTCATCATCTTCCTTTGAAAACTTTGTCCAATCTAGTCCGTTTTTTGTATTATTTAACTCTTTTATTTCTTCTTGACTTAATCCAGAAGCTATTGCAAGTTCATTAAATGTTCCTTCTATTTCACTTGGTTCTAAAAAATTCTTTATTAATTCTCTTATTCTTCCCATTTTGGTCACCTATTTACAGGCTACTCCTCTCTTTTTTATAAAATACAAAGTTATTATACCATAGTCTTATAAAAAAGTCAATGTTTTTCCACATATTTCCATTGGAATTTTAATTTTCAAAAAACTTTCCAATAATTTGTGCACATCTTTTTGATGCCTTTTCTAAATATTGTTCAAATGTAATTTCATTATTTCCATTTGGGCTATCTGAAATTCCCCTAATTACTATAAATGGTATATCATCCAATTTACAAACTTGAGCAATTGCAGCACCTTCCATTTCTATTGCATCAGCCTCAAATTTATTTCTTATCTTTTCTTTCATCTTTATATCTGTGCAGAAAATATCTCCAGAAGCAATTGTTCCTACTAATATCTTAAAATCAATATTTTCTAAATCTTTTATTGCCTTTTCCATCTTTTTCATTAATTGATTATCACTTTCTAAATATTGACCCACATTACTAATATATCCTTTAGGATGTCCAAAAGCAGTTATATCAAAATCATGTTGAACTAACTTTTTTCCTATTACTATATCTCCTATATTTAATTTATCATTTGCAGAACCTGCTGAACCAATATTTATTACGACGTCAATATCAAATTTATCAATTAATAACTGAGCTGTTCTAGTTGCATTTACCTTTCCAACTCCAGCTTCCACTAATACTACTAGCTTATCATTAATCTCTCCCTTTATGAAATTTAAACCGTATATTTCTATTTTTTGAATATTTTTCATTATTTTTTGAATCTCTTGCATCTCTTCTTGCATAGCTGCAATAATTCCATAATTTTTCATTTTAGTAATCTCCTTCACATTAAATATGCTAAAAAAGACACTATGTTTAGTGCCTTTTTTATTTTATATTATTGTAATTCAATAACAGCTCCAACTTCTTCAAGTTTAGCTTTTAATTCTTCAGCTTCTGCTTTAGAAACATTTTCTTTTAATGTTTTTGGTGCTCCGTCAACTAATTCTTTAGCTTCTTTTAATCCTAATCCTAATGCATTTTTAACAGCTGTTATAACTTTGATTTTTTGATCTCCTGCTGCTGATAATACAACATTGAATGAAGATTTTTCTTCAGCTGCTGCTGCTCCTCCAGCTGCTGGTGCAGCTGCTGCTACTGCAGATACTCCAAATTCATCTTCTATAGCTTTTACTAAATCAGCTAATTCTACTACTGTCATTTTTTTAATTTCTTCTATCATTTCTTCTTTACTCATTTTTAAATCCTCCTAATTTTATTATTTTTAGCGATATAAGTTCGCAACTCTAATTATTTTTATATTTCAATAAATATTTTTCTTAGTTATACTAAGCATTCTCTTTTTGTTTTTGTACTTCTCCAAGAGCAACTGCAAGTTTTGAAATATTTCCAAGCAATGCTCCAGCAAGCATAGATAGTAATGTTTCTCTTGATGGTAATTTTGCTAAAGTTATAATTTCTTCAGCTGTCATTACTTTACCTTCGATTACACCACCTTTGATTTTATAAAAATCATTATCTTTACTATAATTGTATATTGCTTTAGCTGTTTCTAAATAGTCATCATTGTTCATAACAACTGCTGTTGGACCTTCTAGTAAATCTTCTAGTCCTTCAATTCCAGCTTCAGCTAATGCTCTTCTTGTTATATTATTTTTTATAACTTTGTATTCAGAATTAGATTTTCTAAGTTCAGCTCTTAATTCTGTTACATCAGCTACATTAATTCCTCTGTAATCTGTTAAAAGTACGATTTTAGCTTCTTTCATTTTTTCTGCTAATTTTGATACTTCTTCTTTCTTTTGGTTTATGATTTTTTCACTTGCCATTTATTTCACCTCCTAATAATACACATAATAAAAATCTTTATACCAGACATTTCGAGGCATAAAGATTTTATATATTTTCTCTTATACCTCGGTAGGACTTGTTTTTTGCCTACTGTCTTTGGTTATAATTATTTATTTTTGATTAATATGAAGTCCAGGTCCCATTGTTGTTGATATTGATACACCTTTGATGTATTGTCCTTTAGCTGCTGCTGGTTTAGCTTTTATGATAGCATTCATTAATACATCATAGTTTTCAGCTAATTTTTCTGTTCCAAATGAAACTTTTCCAAATCCTAAGTGAATAATATTAGTTTTATCTAATCTGTATTCTACTTTACCAGATTTAATTTCATTTATAGCTTTTGTTACATCCATTGTAACTGTTCCTGATTTAGGGTTTGGCATTAATCCTTTTGGTCCTAATACTTTACCTAATCTACCAACAACACCCATCATGTCTGGTGTTGCAACTATTACATCATAGTCAAACCAGTTATCATTTTGAATTCTTGGTATTAATTCTTCAGCACCAACAAAGTCAGCTCCAGCTTTTTCAGCTTCATCTGCTTTTGGTCCTTTAGCAAATACTAAAACTCTTTGTGTTTTACCTGTACCATTTGGAAGTACTACTGTACCTCTTACTTGTTGATCAGCATGTTTTGAATCTACACCTAATTTAACATGTAATTCAACTGTTTGATCAAATTTTGTTTTTGGCATTTTTTCTATTATATCTAATGCTTCTTTAATTTCATAATCTTTGTTAGAGTCAACTAATTTTGCACTCTCAACATATCTTTTTGATTTTTTCATTTTAATCCTCCCTTGGTTTTAACGAGCTATTAATAGCTCTCCCACTTATATTTTATTTGTTAAGAACTAGTCTACAACTACAACACCCATTGATCTAGCTGTACCTGCTACTATACTCATAGCAGCTTCTATTGATGCAGCATTTAAATCTGGCATTTTTTGCTCAGCAATTGCTTTAACTTGCTCTTTTGTTATTTTTGCAACTTTATCTCTATTTGGTTTACCAGAACCTTTTTCAATTTTAGCTGCTTTTTTAATTAATACAGCTACTGGTGGAACCTTTGTTATAAATGAGAATGATTTATCTTTATATACAGTTATTACAACTGGTATTATAAATCCAGCTTGGCTTGCTGTTCTATCATTGAATTCTTTTACGAATTGCATAATATTTACACCACTACCACCTAAAGCTGGTCCAACTGGTGGAGCTGGAGTTGCCTTTCCTGCTTCTATTTGCAATTTAATTAAATTTGAGATTTCTTTTTCAGCCATCTTAAATTTTCGCCTCCTTTAATCAACTTTTTGTATTTGTGAAAATTCTAATTCTACTGGAGTTTCCCTACCAAACATAGATATTAAAACTTTTACTTTGTGTTTTTCTTTATTTATTTCTTGAACTGTTCCTATAGAATCTTTAAATGGTCCATTTAGTATTTGTACTGAATCATTTACATCATAATCTACACTTATTGATGCATCTTCAAATCCCATTGCACGTATTTCTTCGTCTGTCAATGGAATTGGGTCTGTACCAGAACCTACAAATCCAGTAACGCCTCTGGTATTTCTAACAATATACCATGTTTCCTCTGTTACTATCATTTTTATTAATACATAACCTGGAAACACTTTTTTTAGATTTGCTTTTCTTTGTCCATCTTTGATTTCTATTTGTTCTTCCATTGGAACTACAATATCAAAAAAGTATTCTTCTAATTCTCTATTTTTGACTGTTTTTTCAAGGTCTGTTTTTACTTTATTTTCATAACCTGAGTATGTATGTACTACATACCATCTTGGTGACATATCATAATCTTTTTGTGACATTTATTTGCCCCCCTTACTGTTCCGGATTAGTTTGTTCTGTCTCTGCTGAAGTATTTTCTTCAGTTGTGTTTTCTTCATTTGATGTTTTATTCTCATCTGATGAAGTTGTTTCTTCTGTATCAGAACTTGTTTTTGTTTCTCCGTTATCAGTATTATTTGTATTATCTGTTGTAGTATTATCAGTTGTATTGAATTTTTCATTTACAATACTTTGTAAATGAGTTATTCCATATTTATTTCCTAAATCAAATACTACATCTAATGCAAATACTATTATAGCTGTTAATAATACTATTGCTACTACAGCAGTTGTATTATTAGCTAATTGTTTTGGTGTTGGCCAAATTACTTTTTTTAGTTCTGCTTTAAAGTCTTTAAAAAAATGCTTTTTTGCTTTATTTTCTTTTTTAGCCATTTTATTTCCTCCTTAAAATAGCTTGATACTATTTAGTTTCTTTATGTGTTGTACGTTTTTTGCAGAATTTGCAATATTTAACTAATTCTAGTCTATCTGTATTGTTTCTTTTATTTTTTGATGTCATATAGTTTCTATTTTTACATTCTGTACACTCTAATATGATATTTTCTCTTGGTCCTTTAGCTGCCATTTTAATACACCTCCGACTTTTTACCTTACTTTTTTAAACGATGTGAGCATACGTTTTTCTACGTACGCTCACATATTTTACCACTTTTTTCTTTATATGTCAATGAATTTTGCTACTTTTTTCTGTTTTTTTTATCTTTTTGCACGGAAAATCCAAATTTTCCAATTCTCTTACCTAATGAGAAGTATTTTCCATTTGCATATGTTATTAAATCACATTTAGATATATCAAATGCTCCATTTTCATCAATATACTTTTCATCTGCATTTATTCCCAAAACTTCTGCAACAAACATATGATGACTACCCAATTCTTTAATTTCTTTTACTCTACATTCTACTGATACTGGACTTTCTTTAATCATAGGACATTTTACAAAATTAGCTTTTTCTTTTGTTAAATGCATTTCTTTAAATTTATCAACTTGTGCTCCTGATTTTACTCCACACCAATCAGTTGCATATGCTAAATCTTGTGTTGTTAAGTTTATCACAAATTCTCCACTCTCTTTTATTATATTATATGAGTGTCTTGACGGTCTTACTGATATATAAACCATTGCAGGGTCTGTATTAATTATCCCTGTCCATGCAACTGTTATTATATTAGCTTCTTCCATTGTACCACATGATACCATTACTACTGGTAATGGATATAGAAATGTTCCAGGTTTCCATGTTACTTTACTCATTATATTTCCTCCTAATAATAATTTATTATTTCTATTATTATAGCATTATATTATTATTTTGTGAATAAAAAAAGCATAAATTAAAATTACATATAAATATAACTCTAATTTATACTTTTTAAAAATAAAAAAACTGGCAACAACCTATTTTCCCAGCAGGGTAACCCACAAGTATCTTCGGCACATTGGAGCTTGACTTCTGTGTTCGGGATGGGAACAGGTATTTCCTCCATGTAATCGTCACCAGAAAATTATATAGTGTTAAAGCACACTCAAAAATACATAGATGAAATTGTATTAGGACTTCTTTTTTAAAATTATAGTTAAGCCCTCGATTTAT
>CAKPLQ010000033.1 GCA_934167685.1 uncultured Clostridia bacterium
ACAGAAAATATTCTATATGCCATTATCGAACCACCAGTTATTAGATATACAATTCTTAGCATCCAATAATATAAAATTGGATGTACGTCATGTCCGCCAATTGACCATATTTCTCCAAATGTATGTCTTGCTAGCCCTACTGAATAACTTTCATCAAACCATAAATTACAATGAAAAGCTCCGAGTGATACAAATATTATTCCTATCACAATTATTGCAATATGCCATTGTTTTAAAGTAATTGATTTGAATTTTTCTTTGATTTTCTCCATCTTTTATTTCATTCCTTTCTAAAACTACAATCCTGTTAGAAAAAACCTATTCTAAACATATTGATAATTTTCAACAAACTTATTCTACTAAAAAACATAAAAAATAGCAAGTTTTTCTTGCTATTTTATTTCTTAAGATTGCTCATCTCCGAAAACTTCTCCATCAGACTCTACATAACTTGCCTTTTGAATATTCTCTTCTACCTTCTCTTCTTGTTTCTTTACTTCTGGGCTCTTAGTTTTTTCTGAATATCTATTACGCATATCATTTATGATTTTTTTAGTTCTAGCTTCTTTTTCTTGAATTGTTTTATTAAACATTTCATTAATTTTCTGCATCAAATCTGGAACATAATCTAAAATCTTGTCTAAACAAGAATCATGGTCAACCGGCATCAATTTAACATTTCCTTCTTGAACAACTAAAAATGCCACGGGATTTATAGATACTCCAGCTCCAGCTCCACCACCAAATGGTAACTTGTACTGAATCTCTTCATCTTTGTCCCTTTTGTTGTATTCTTTTAAAGTTTCACCTCTAAACTCACTTCCACCTGCTGCAAACCCAAAACTAACTTTCGAAATCGGAATAATCGTTATTCCTACTTGAGTTTCTATTGGCTCTCCTATAATTGTATTCACATCAACCATATTTTGAATACTACTCATTGCTGTAATCATAAGATTTTCTATTGGATGTTCGTTCATATTATATCATCCTCCACTTTTTAAAATTTGCACGTTTGGGACCGGTTCTCAACGGTGCATTTTTTGCACCGCAGAGAACCGGTCCCAAACGTGCAAAATCAATTTATATATATATTGCATCAAATATATAGAAAATATACCATCTAGTTTGATTTTTACAAAATTTCTATTTGAATAAACTGGCACTATTTCATATTTAGACTTTTTGATAATTATCCCTAATATACTTGATATTATCCCTACAATAATCGCTGTAACTCCTGCATCCTGAGTTCCTATTTGCATATTTAAATCAATCTTTTTTATATCTATATCTATATTTTTAAGCATTTCTACATAGTTAATAACTAAATTTTTTCCTTTTAATATTTTTATATCAATATCTGTATTTTTAATTTTAAAATTTGGTGGTTTCATATTTTTTGCATCTTTTTTAAATAATCTAATTTTACCAAATATCAATAAATACACATATATTTCGCTTTCTTTATTTATCTTTTTTCCTTTATCAGCCTCAGTATCTATTATTAAATTTTCAATTTCAATGCCAATTCTGCTTGTATGTACCGCAAATGCGATTATAATTAATATTATAAAAATAAAAAGAAAAAACAATATTTCCACCTCTTTTCGGTTTAATATTATTTTTTCCTTTTATTTCTTTTTTAATCCTATTTTAGCTTACTTTTTTCTACTTCTATATCTCCAAATAACTCTTCTTGTTCAGTTATAATTTTATTTCTTCTAGACATTTCTAGCAATCCCGAGAAAGCTGTAACAACTTCTCTCTTATCATGCTTTTTTAAAGAAAACAATTTATTAAATGAGAATTTTTTAAATTTAATTAATGCTCTATACATTTGTTTTACTGTATCTCCAACCGAATAGGTTTCTGTTATTGCTATTTTTTCGATATTAGAAGCATTTTCATTTATCTTTTCTGTATTCTTTTGTAATATGTTTTTATAGATTTCCGGAATTATTTTATCATTATATTCTTTTTCAATCTTTTGCTTTGGCAATTCAATCTCTTCTGCTGATTTATAAAATCTTTTTGAATATTGCAAGAAGTTTTCTTTTAACTTTTTTGTTATCTCCTTATATTTTTTGTATTCAATTATTCTTCTTATCAATTCTTCTTCTGTAATTTCTTCTTCATCTTCTTGTACTTTTGGTAATAAATGTTTTGATTTTAAGTATAATAATGTTGATGACATTATCAGAAATTCGCTTGTTACTTCTAAATTTAATTGTTCCATTTGCTTTATATAATCTATGTATTGGTCTGTAATTTTACTTAAGTTGATGTCGTAAATATCCATTTTATTTTTATCTATTAAATGACATAGTAAATCTAATGGACCTTCAAAGTTTTCTAATTTTATTGAGTATTTGTTTGTTTCAAGTGTTAGTATGTTCTGCATTTAAATCTTGTATCCCTTTCTATATAAATATTGTTTTATTTCTTCTTCTGATAAATCAGCCTTCTTTTGCTTAATTTTTTCGGCACATCTTTCTTCATATTCATTTAGCTCTTCAAAATTTTTGTCAATATACTGCTCTATTAATTTTCTGTCTAATCCTTTTGCCATTAACTTATATTTGATTTCTTTTATTGACATTGTTTTTAAATTCATATATTCTCTTACTTGTCTTTCTATAAAATCATAGTCATCTAAATATTTTGCTTCTTTTAAATAGTCTATAATTTCGTCCAACATTTCATCTTCTATTTGCCCTTTGAATTTTTTTCTTACTTCTTGTTCTGTTCTTTTTTTATATGTTATATATTTAAACACTTTTGTTTTTTGTGCATCAAATTCTTTTAATCTTTCAAAATTTAAAGTACTTTCTAAATTTTCTATAATTTTCATTTTTTAGTATTCCTTTCCTGTGTATTTTATATTATTTTCTACTTTTTTGCAAGATTTTTCAAGTATATTTTGCTTTAAACAAATAATACTATAAATAGGTTTTATTTTGTTGTTTTGCAAAAACAAGATCATAAAATATTTTCGAATCGAATTTAAGGAGGTCAATATGAAAAAGAAATCACTTTTTATAGTTGGGCTATTAATGGCTGTTATTTTTATGTTTGCTACAACTTTAAGTTTCGCAACAGATGGCAATGGTGCTATGAATGGTGTTAACGATGCTGTTAACGGTGTTCGTAACACTGTTGGTGAAGCCGAAAATGCTGTTGAAGGTGCTGTAAAAGATGTTACTAATACTACAAACATGGGAACAACTCGTAATAATACTCAATCTACAAATTATACTGCTAATAGAACTGCAACAACTGGTACTGCAACTAATGCTAACGCAGGTACATTTTTAGGTATGTCTTCTACTATGTGGACTTGGCTTATCTTAGCAGTTGCTGTTATTGCTATTATCGCTTTAGTTTGGTATTATTCTAATCAGTTAACTAGAACTAGAAATTATGATGATAACAATCGATAATATTTTAATAAATACTTGAAATAATTATATTTCAAGTATTTATTTATTTTTTATCTTTTATTACTCAATTTTATATGTTATAATATGTACTATAGTTAAGATTACGGAGGTTATGTATGAATTCGAACACAAAATTAATTGCAAAAAATCCAGTGGCATATCATAATTTTAATATAGAAGATAAATATGAAGCAGGAATTGTTTTGTCTGGCACAGAAATAAAGTCTATTAGAAAAGGGCGTGTTAATTTAAAAGATAGTTATGCAGGCTTTAAAGATAGAGAATGTTACATATACTCTATGCATATTAGCCCATATGAACATGGGAACATTTTTAATAAAGACCCTTTACGTGATAGAAAATTACTTTTAAATAAAAGAGAACTTAATAAACTTTTTATAAAAGTTAAACAAGATGGATATAGCTTAATTCCAATTAGCCTATACTTTAAAGGTAGTTTTGTTAAGTTAGAATTAGGCGTTGGAAAAGGAAAAAAATTATATGATAAACGCCAAGATATTGCAAAAAAAGATGCTGAGCGTAGAATGCAAAAAGCTTTGAGAGCTAATGAAAAAGGAATTTAAATCTATAGATGACTATATAATAAGTTAACAAAAATTTTATTATATAGTCATCTTTTGCATTATTTATTATATTCATAGCTTCCGCACATTGATTCATCAGCTTCGCAAGTATCACAATCCTCTGTTGGTACAACTTGAATTGTTTGTAATGTGCATCTTTGAGTCTCTGGATTTTGATATACACAACTTTCTACTGTGCAATTTATTTTTTGATTTTTTTCCATAATATATCATCCTTTCAAAATATATTTATGACAAAGTCATTTATCTTAGTCTTTCCATGATTATATTTTTTATGCTATTGTATAATTTCAATTTTTTTTCATATACTAAATTTAATATTGAAAGGATATTTTTATGTATGCAAAAGTTATTTTATTTAGTTATAAATTTGGCGAAATCAGTAATTTTTTAAATAAGTTTTACGCTTCTCCTCAAGCCATTACAGATGACTCCTCGTCTTGGGAAAAGCATTTTCCAAATCCAGTTGACGTTTCAGAAATAGTTGCAGCATTTTCTGATAACCATACCAATTTTGATATTGATATGTGGATTTCTTTTGATACAGATGTTTTTATTAAAATTTCTCCACAAAATGCAGATTTAATAATAAAATATATTTTCGAAAGATTCCCTTACTAAACTAATTAATGAGTTTTAGGCTATTTTATTTCTTAATTCATTAGCATATTGAAGTGTTACATCATTGATTTCTCCTGATGATATACGTGCAATTTCGCATAAAACTTCTTGTTCATTTAATAGTTTTACATTTGTGCATGTTCTTTCATTTTCTACTTTTTTACTTATAAAGTAATTGTAATCTGCCATTGCCGCAATTGGAGCTAAATGCGAAATACATAATACTTGATGATTTTTTGAAATACTTCTCATCTTGTTTGCTACTGATTTTGCAGCTTTTCCACTTATTCCTGTATCTATTTCATCAAATATCATTACAGGCATATTATCTACTTCTGCTAACACTTTTTTGATTGCTAACATTATTCTTGACATTTCTCCTCCTGATGCAACTTTAGTTAATTCGTTTTCATTTTCTCCAACATTAGTTTTTATATATATTCCTACTTGGTCTTTTCCTTCATCAAAAAATTCATCTATTTTATATTCTACTTTTACATTGATTTTGGCATTCTTCATTTCTAAATCTACTAATTCTTTGTTTATTCTAGTGTTTAATTCTTCTGCATTTTCTTTTCTTATCGAACTAATTTTTTCTGCTATTTCTGTCATTTCTTTTTCTATTTGTTCTTTCTCTTGTTTTAGTTTATTGTTATATTCATCTACATTTTCTATTTTTATTATCTCTTTGTCTATTTCTTCTGCATATTTTAATATTTCTTCTATATTATTTCCATATTTTCTTTTTAAGTTATCTATTATGTCTAACCTTGTTTCTACTTCTTCTCTTTCTTGTTCATCAAATTCTATGTCTTCTAAATAAGCATTTACATCTGAAGAAATTTCTTGCATTTCATAATATATGTTTTTTAAGTTTGATGCCGTTTCTTCATATTTTCTGTCTATGTTTTCAATTTTTTCTAATGCCCTTATTGCATTTCCTATTAAATCTATTGTACTTTCTCCTATTGCCATTTCTGCTTCTGATAGGTTTTTAGCGATTTTTTCTGAATTCTTTATTTTTTTGCTTTTTTCTTCTAATTCAATTTCTTCCCCTTTTTTTAACCTTGCTTCTTGTATTTCATCTAATTGATATTTTAATAAGTCTAATTTTCTCTGTTTTTCTTTTTCGTCTCCATAATTGTTTTTTAGCTCTCTCTTTATTTCATTATATCTTTGATATTTTTCTTTATATTCTGACTTTAGTTTAAATACTTTTTCTCCTGCAAAATTGTCTAAATATTTTATGTGTGTTCTACTATCCAATAATTTTTGGTTATCATTTTGCCCATGTATTTCTATATAATTACTCATAAAGTTTTTTAGTTCTGCTACAGTTACTAATCTACCATTTATTTTACACATGTTTCTTCCATTATTATAAATTTCTCTTGTTACTATTATATTGCCATCTACTGAATTTACGTCATTTGGAGCATACATACATAATTCCACATATGAATGATTTTCTCCTTTTCTTATCATTTCTTTTGAAAATCTTCCTCCACTTATTATACTTATTGAATCTATTATTAATGTTTTTCCTGCACCAGTTTCTCCTGTTAATACATTCATACCTTTGTTTAAATCTATTTCTAAATCATCTATTATTCCTATATTTTTTATGTGTAAATTTGTTATCATAATAACCGTCTCCATTTCTTTATAAGTATTTCAAATCTTTGTTCGCTATTATTATAATAACTATTTTGATTTTTGTCAATAGTTTTTTCGAATATTTTTTCGTTTTTTTTTTACTAGTAGTTACAATTCACAGTTAATTTATATAGGTTTTAGAAAATTCCTAATATATTGTTTTTGAAATACCGCGTAAGCGATTAAACGAGCATATGCGAGTGCGATATGGAGCAATCTACATACTATTATTTTTAATATGAAGATTGCGACACCAAGGTATAAAAAAACAATATATTAGGAATTTTCTAAATATAGTTTCTTATACACTGAACTGTAACTAATAATAACATTTGAATACAAAAAACAGTATAACTATAATAGCTATACTGTTTGGCAATTAAGCATTTTCTTCTACTGGATAAACACTTACTTGTTTTTTATCTCTACCTTTTCTTTCAAATTTAACTACTCCATCTACTAATGCAAATAGCGTATCATCACTACCTTTACCAACATTAGTTCCAGGATGTACTTTAGTTCCTCTTTGTCTAATTAGGATATTTCCAGCTAGAACAAATTGACCGTCAGCTCTTTTGACACCAAGTCTTTTAGATTCACTGTCTCTACCGTTCTTAATACTACCTTGACCCTTTTTATGTGCCATTCTTCTCACTCCTTTCGGCTTTACATTTATTTATTTTTCTCAATTAAAATCTTTTTTAATTATTTTGTTTCTGTTTTTTCAGTTTTTGTTGCTTTTTCAGCTGTAGCTGCTTTTTTAGCTGCTGTTTTTATTCCTGTGATTTCAACTTTTGTGTATGGTTGTCTATGTCCTTGTTTCTTTCTTTCATTTTTCTTAGCTTTCATTTTGAAAACTATGATTTTTTTAGCTTTTCCATGAGAAACAACTTTTCCTTCAACCTTTACACCTTTAACATAAGGATTTCCTACTTGTACTTTTCCATCTTCTGATACTAAGATTACTTTATCAAATGCAACTTTTTTTCCTTCTTCTGCATCTAATTTTTCGAAAAATACTACATCTCCTTCTGCTACTTTGTATTGTTTTCCACAACTTTCAATTACTGCGTACATTTAAAATGCACCTCCCTTATTTGTATACTCGCTAATCCTTAAAAAAGGCAGTTATTGTTGACTTTTAGCCATTTTATAACGTTTGCGTGCCTTGACTAAGCGGATTACAGTTATTAATTTTACCATATTTGCCAATACTTGTCAAGGGGTTGTGGCAACTTTTGTTTGTACCATAAATTTTTATTTGCGCTATATATAACTATCTTTAAACTATCTTTTTAATATAATGTCACACGAAAACCATTATCAGCATAAGTAGCACTTGTCTTAGCAGAATTTCTAAAAAACGCTTGAGTAAAACTACCATCTTGACTATAAGCTCCTCCACGCACAATACACCTATACTCAGTTGAATAAGACGAATATCCTAGTGTATATTCCCATACATTTCCTGCCAAATCATATATTCCTTGCTTGCAAAACTTATCAATTGCCCCTGTCGATACTAATACCTTTGTGCTTGAATCTTTTTCTTTTTCAGTTTCATTTGTCCAATTCTTCCCGTTTATTGCATATTTTAAATTCTCATTTGTTATATTCCATGCATTGTTTTTATAATTTCCCCAGCTTGTACTATCTTTTTTTAATCAACTTTTTCTACCCCCTTTGTCTCTAGATGTTTTAATACTAAATCCCATTGCATATCAAACATTAAACTTGTATTATAATTTCCAGATTCCATACTACTTGCTAATGTTTGTGCTTGACAATTCAACCGTGCTTTTTAATGTTGTTTTTGACAAATTTTCTATTTTTGAGTTTGTCATATTCGCATCTACATTACTCTCCTTTTTTTCTACGTCTGTTATAAATACTCCTTCTTGTGCTTCTGCAAGTACGTTTCCCGTTATTTCTCCTGTTATAGAATTTATTGCTGAATATCCTACTCCCATTACTACTACTGCTATTGTTATTGCCATCAGCAACATTAAGTTTTTGCTTATTCTTAGTTTTCTAAATATACCTGTGTGTATACAGCCTCAAGGCTTTCATATTCTCTTTTTTTCATTTGCTTCCTCTCTTTCTTTTGCTTTTTCTATCCTATGTTATGCCTTGATATTTAAACTTTTTACTCTATCTTTACTTTATCATTTCTACTATATATAGTCAATATATTTTTAACTTATTTCATTCATTTGAATAAAATTCTTATTACAATTATTACAATCAACAAAAAAATTTATAATATATTGTTTTGCAATACCGCGTAAGTGACCAAACGAGCTTATGCAAGTGCGATATGGAGCAATCTACATACTAGTATTTTTAATATGTAGATTGTGACACCAAGGCATAAAAAACAATATATTATAAATCTTTGCATTATGACTTATAACAATTTTTCAAACATCTAACCAAATAATCAATTTGTTCAAAAGTATTATTATCACTAAACGTCGTTCTAATTGCAGAATACAAAAAACTATCTGGCACATTAATAGCAGTTAGCACATGAGAAGGAGTAACACTACCAGAAGAGCATGCAGAACCACTTGAAACGCAAATACCTTTTTCATCTAACTTAAAAATCAATTCAGATGCGTCAATCCCTTTAAAAGAAACATTTGCATTTCCAGGTAATCTATTAACCATACATCCATTTACTCTAAATTTTCCAGGCAACTCCTTTTGCAATTTCATTAAATAATAATCTCTTAATTTGCTTAAATATCTAATATGTGTTGTCATATTTTTATTAGCAATCTCGCAAGCTTTTCCCAGTCCAACTATTCCTGCCACATTTTCTGTTCCGGCTCTTTGATTTTTCTCTTGATGTCCTCCATTTATATATTTTTCTACTTGTACTTCTTTTTTTATATACAATGCTCCAATTCCTTTTGGTGCATTTATTTTGTGACCAGATAATGATAACATATCTATATCCATTTTTTGCACATCAATAGGCATATTTCCTATTGCTTGAACTGCATCTGTATGAAATATTATATTTTTATCATGTGCTATTTTTGCAATTTGTTCAATTGGCTGAATTGTACCAATCTCATTATTTGCAGTCATTACACTTATCAATATTGTAGTTGGTCTTATTGCATTTTGTAATTCTTCTATATCAATTACTCCGTTCTCGTCAACGCCTATATACGAAACCTCAAAGCCTTGTCTCTCCAAAGTCTCACAACTTTCTAATATTGCATGATGTTCAATTTTTGATGTTATTATATGATTTCCCTTTTCTTTATTTGCATACGCAAATCCCTTTAATGCAGTATTATCACTCTCTGAACCGCTTCCTGTAAAATATATTTCATGCATGTCACAATTTATCAGTTCCGCTACTTGCTTTCTAGCCTTTTCTATTGCTTTCTTTGCCTTTCTTCCTACCGAATATAATGATGAGGCATTTCCATATTCTATAGTCAAATATGGCATCATCTCATTTAATACCTCTGTTTTTATTTTAGTTGTCGCACTATTGTCTAAATATATAATATCCATAAATTCTCTTTCCTTCCATTTATTCTTTGGATATTATATGTTTATTATTGGATTTCGTGCCTATTTTTTGCTTACTATACAATTATAAAAACTAATATTTCTTTACAAATTTTTTATTTTATCAATATTTTTTATAACAGTATCATAACCGAATTTATAACACTTATCTAGTTTTTCTATATCAAATAGACCTGCTCTATCTGTAGGAATAGTAAGTATTAAGTCACTTTCTTCAAAGCTTTTTTCTGCAATCTTGTTTCCCATAATATCAAGAGTCTTCATTATTATATCCATTACATCTCCATTATCTTCTACTGGGTCAGATTCAAAATTAACAGCAATAACTTTTTTGTCATAAAATTGTTTTAATGGTAAAACTGGTGTATTATCTAGCACTCCTCCGTCCATAAAAATATGTTTTTTATATTCACATGGACAGAAAAACGCCGGAAAACTACTGCTTGCTCTTACTGCTTTTCCTATTCCAATTTCAGTTATTAAATTATCTTTAAAATCATCCCTTGGAGCACAATTTGTAATTATATACTCTTTGGCTTCTGCAATATCTACTGTTGATATTACAAGTGGCATTTTTATATCTCCAACAGTTCTTACTTTTTTTCTTAATGCAACTTCATTGAACATTTTTTCAAGCATAGTTCCGTCATTTAACCCAGAAAATCCGACCTTTTTATTTTTTAACAAATTTCCAAATCCATTTAATAATGATGCATTTCCTATGTTTATTATGTCTTGTGCATATTTTTTAAACAATATATAAATATAATATGGTTTGTACCCCATTGCATATAAGGTGGCAACAATGCTCCCTGCACTTGTTCCACCTATTGCTTCTACTTTTATATTATTTTCTTCTAAAGCCTTTAATACCCCCGCATGTGCAATTCCTCTAATTCCTCCACCTGCTAGTGCTATTCCAATTCCCATACCTAGAAACCTCCAAAAATAATTTTATTATTAATTATTCTCTATTTTTTATGTTCCTAATCTTTATTTTGTGATAATTTTTCCAGTATTATCTAAAAGGATTTCTTGTTCATTATTGTGAACCTTTACGCCATCATCTAAAATTTCTATATTTGCATTGCTCATTTCTAAGGCTAAATCGAATTTACTATCATATATATCTGTTTCATTTTCTCCAAAATCTATTGCTTGGAAAATTGATTTTCCTTTTATTAACTGTATTAAGTCATAATTAAATTCTACAACAATATTTTCTTCTGTATCTATAACTCCTACTTTATCTTGTTCATTTGTTGCTATAAAGTAATTATCGTACGCATATTCTATAAAATGATAATTTTGCTTTGTTAATTCCTCAAAACTTGAGTTTACTACTGTATATTTTCCATCTTGATTTTTAATAAAATATTTCGAACTTGATGTACTATTAATATATACATTAAATGGAATATCCACAGTTTTTCCATTTGCATCAAATACCTTTTGTTCATCATCTTTTGAAGCATATAAGTAAATTCCATTTACAGTTAGTTCTGTATATTCTGTTGGAATTACCTCTACACCTTTTAAATTTATTGCTCCATATTGTTTTGTTCTTTCTACTATAAATAACTGTAAATCTGAATTATAGTCTATTGACTGATATCGTGGGTTGATTATTTTGCTATTGTTAATAAATACTCCATATTGTCCATTTTGTGCAACTATTAAATATGTATCACTTTTTATTTGTGTCAATCTTGTAATTTGATTATATTCTTCATTTAGCACTTGTACTCCATCAGAGTCATAATATCCATATCTGTATCCATCATTTGTAACTACACTTACAATATACCCAGCCTTTTTGTATCCGCTTTCGTCTGTATAAAATCCATCAGATTGTATTGAATCATATTTATTTTTTATTTTTGTATTACCTTTTTCGTCAATTATTCCATACTCCCCATTTTCTTTAACTAACACTTCTCCTTCTTTGTCAGTTAAGCTTGTAAGGTCTTCATATTTAGCGTCTGTAATTGTTTTTCCATTAATATTTAATAACCCATATTTTCCATTTTTCTCATATCTTAAGATATTTTTTTCATATTTTGAGTCTGCATATTCTATCAATTCTACATCATCATAATTTTGAAAAATCTCTTCATTTTTTGAATTCACAAATTTAGCATCTTCTCCACTTTCACACATAAATACATCCTTATGCTCATTTGGAATTATAATCTTGTCATATTGAGGCTCTATTATCACATTTTCTCCATCTTTTACTCCAATTTTTCCATTCATTTCTATTGTTTCATAATTTTTTGATGTATCTATTTTTTCATTTGATAATTTATCTTTATTGGGTATATATATTGATATTGCTAAACTTATGATTACAATAATTGCAACTATTATTATACTTATTTTTTTAGACATATTTCTACCTCTTTCTTTTTATATAGTTTTATTGTACTATTATAATCTCATTTTTTCAATATATTTTTGCATTTTCCTTGTTTTTTTTGACTTAGTATTGTATAATCTTTACATAATAATATTAAGTGTATTGTAATGCCTATGTTGAGGCAGGCAAGAAAGGAATGAATTATTTATGACAGATTTAACTATAAAAGATTTATTTAAAAATACTTCTGATTATGCAAATAAAGAAGTTACATTAGAAGGCTGGGTACGAACAGTTAGAGATTCAAAAACATTTGGATTTATAGAACTTAATGATGGTTCTTTTTTTAAGAATGTTCAAATAGTTTTTAATGATAAATTATCAAATTTTGCAGAAATAGCAAAACTTACAATTAGTTCAACAATTAAAATTACAGGTACTTTAGTGATTACAGAAAGTGCAAAGCAACCATTTGAAATTCAAGCTACTGAAATTGTTGTAGAAGATTTATGTGATGCAGATTATCCACTTCAAAAGAAAAGACATTCTTTTGAATATTTACGTACAATTGCACATCTTCGCCCAAGAACAAACACTTTCAACGCTGTTTTTAGAATTAGAAGTGTAGCAGCATTTGCTATACATGAATATTTTCAAGACCGTGGATATGTATATGTGCATACTCCAATAATCACCTGCGCAGACTGCGAAGGTTCAGCAGAAATGTTTAAATTAACTACTTTAAATCTTGACGAAGAATTACCAAAAAAAGACGGAAAAACAGACTTTGGAAAAGATTTATTTGGTAGAAAAGCTTATATCACTGGTTCAGGTCAATTGCATGGAGAAACATTTGCTTCTGCATTCGGAAAAATCTATACATTTGGTCCAACTTTAAGAAGTGAAAATTCAAATACAAAAACACATGCAAATGAATTTTGGATGATAGAACCTGAAATTTCATTCTGTGATTTAGATGGTTTAATGGATATTGAAGAAGATTGTTTAAAATATATTGTAAAAACAGTTATGGAAAAATGTCCAGAAGAAATAGCTTTCTGTGATACATTTATAGAAAAAGGCTTAAAAGAAAAATTAACAAAATTATTAAATTCAGAATTTGTAAGAATAGACCATAAAGATGCAATCGACATCTTGAAAAAGGCTGATAGAGAATGGGAATTCCAACCAGATTACGGCGAAGATTTAGCCAAAGAACATGAAAAATACATTACAGAATACTTTAATGGCCCTGTTTTTGTTAAAAATTGGCCAAAAGACATCAAATCATATTATATGAAACTTAATCCAGATGGAAAAACAGTTGCCGCTGTAGACTTAGAAGTTCCAGGAGCTGGAGAAATTATGGGCGGCTCTCAAAGAGAAGAAGATTATGAAAAATTGGCTGCAAGAATGAAAGAAATGGGAATCGCAACCGACCCTCTATACTGGTACTTGGATTTACGTAGATTTGGTACTAATATTCACTCTGGTTTTGGTTTAGGTTTCGAAAGATTACTTATGTATATAACAGGTATTGAAAACATTAGAGATGTTATTCCTTATCCTAGAACTCCAAATAACTGTGAGTTTTAATTTTCTGCACCGTTGGGACCGGTTCTCATCGGTGCATTTTTTATTTTGCACCGTTGGGACCGGTTCTCTACCGTGCATTTTAAAATTCGTTTGCTATAAAAGATGTATCATAATTATTAGTAACAAAATTTTGATTTTCCAAAATTTTATATATAAAATCTCTATTTGTATCAATTCCTTCTATTACCAACTCTGATATAGCACTTTTCATCTTGGCAATAGACTCTTCTCTATTCTTCCCATGCACTATTATTTTAGCAAGCATAGAGTCATAATTTTGTGGTACATTATAGCCCTCATATATGGCAGTGTCTACTCTTATACCATTTCCACCTGGCAGATGAAGTCCTGTTATTGGGCCTGGACATGGCATAAAGTTTTTATTCGGATTTTCAGCATTTATGCGCACTTCCAAGCTATGGCCATTTATTGTTATCTCCTTTTGAGCGTATTTTAATTTTTCTCCACTTGCAATTTTTATTTGTTCTTTTATAATATCAATTCCAGTAACAGCCTCTGTAACTGGGTGCTCAACTTGAACTCTTGTATTCATCTCCATAAAATAAAATTCTTTGTTTTTGTCCACCAAAAATTCAATTGTGCCAGCATTACTATATCCTATCTTTTTTACAGCTTTTACAGCTAATTCTCCCATTTTTTCTCTTGTTTTATCTGAAATAAAACTACTTGGCGTTTCTTCCATTATCTTTTGATTACGTCTTTGCACAGAACAGTCTCTATCTCCTAGATATATACAATTTCCTTGCTCATCTGCAAGAATTTGTATTTCGATATGACGAGGATTTTCCACAAACTTTTCCATATAAATGCTATCATCATTAAAAGAAACTTTTGCTTCTTTTTTTACAATATCATATTCTTTTTCCAACTCTTTTTCTGTATATGCAATTCTAATTCCTCGTCCGCCTCCTCCAGCTGACGCTTTTAAAATAACTGGATACTTAATCTTTTTTGCCAATTCTATTGCTTGCACTTTAGACTCTATTAATCCATCTGACCCTGGTACAACTGGTATACCTGCATTTTTCATTGTTTCTTTTGCTTTCGATTTATTTCCTAACAATTCTATCAACTCATGTTTGGGTCCTATAAATTTTATTCCTATTTCTTCACACATCTTTGCAAAATTTGCATTTTCCGATAAAAAACCAAAACCAGGATGAATACTATCCGCCCCAGTCAAACAAGCAGCCTCTAATATAGCTTTTATATTCAAATAGCTCTTATTAGATTGCGCAGGTCCTATGCAAACTGCTTCATCTGCTAATATTTTATGCAGTGAATCTTTATCAGCTTCTGAATATATCGCTACAGTTCTTATTCCCATCTCTCTACATGCTCTAATAATTCTTACTGCAATTTCTCCTCTATTTGCTATCAATACTTTTTTTAACATCTTTCCTCCTTTTTATTTTTGCACCGTTGGGACCGGTTCTCATCGGTGCATTTTTTATTTTGCACCGCAGGGACCGGTTCTTATCGGTGCACAATAGCAAAAGTCAATTCACCTTTAGCTACAATTTTTCCGTTGACAGTTGCTACAGCTTCACCAACTCCTATTGGTCCTTTTTTCTTTATAATTTT
>CAKPLQ010000034.1 GCA_934167685.1 uncultured Clostridia bacterium
AACAGATTGAGCCTGAGAGGTAGACACAGCTTTAGATATAGAAATAGCTTTAACAATAGGGTCATAATGATCATTTTTAGGTAAATCAAAAATTTTATCTATATAGAAAAACTTTTTATTAGAGTGTTTAGAAATATAGTAAGTTCTATAAAAAGTTATTTCTCCAACAATAGTGATAAGAGTTCTAGGAACATTAGATTTATTAATATAGTAACGAGATTTTCTATAAGTAGATTCTTTAAATTCATTATCTAGCTCTTCAAAAGTAGAGATAACTATAGATTTAACAATATCTCTAGCAGTTTGTTGAGCTTTAAAAATAACATTAAAATACTGATTGGAAGTAGTATTATTTAAAAGATTATTTAATAAAAATTCAATATTATTAAATAAATTTAAAGAAATTACATTAAATATTTTATTTTTTAATACATTTGTTAATTTTTGTGATATAATAGGTTTCATAAGAAAGTCCTTTCTTTGATATTTGTTTTGGTTTTAATTATTATATCAAAGGACTTTCTTTTTGTATATTCCGAAACCATTTTACACTATTGCTTCCAAGAATTCGTTGACAAAATTAACATAATATGGTATAATATGAGTAATGAAACAGTAATACTCCGTTGCAGTAAAAAATGGAGACAATTAAATTATGGGTGATTACCCAAGGAGGAACGATATGAAAAATAATAGAAGAAAAACAGATATAGCATTATTAGAAATGCAATTGATGTTACTAATTGGATTGTTTTCTTATGGTGGCTGGGAACTTATTAGGGAAATGTTTTTCCTTAATAGTTCAATACTGAAAATACTAGCAATAGTATTTTCAGTAGGCAATGGTATATTAGACATGTGTCTAATATACACCATTGGGTATGATTTTTATGAAATAGCCCTTAATATAAGGGACTACATAAGAATCATACGAAAATAGTCATATAGCAGAGTATGTAATTCATACTCTGTTTTTTTGGGGGCAATATAGTTTCTTACAAATGTTTATAAAAAGTATCGAAAATCTTAATCTAACATAATGTATAAAATATTGCAAAATAAATGAAATTATGCTATTATCAAATGAAGTAAAAAAGAAAAGAGATGTGTATGATAAGGATAAGAAATATAAAAATAAGAGAAAATTTAAAAGAGGAAGAAATATTAAAAAAAGTTATTTTAAAAAACAAAATCAAACCAGAAGAAATTGAAGAATGGCATATACATAAAAAATCAATAGATGCAAGAAAAAAAGACGATATATTTTTTAATTATGCAATAGATATAAGTTTAAAAGACAAGAAAAAAGAAAACAAATTTGAGAAGGTAGAAGAAGAAAAATGGCAAGATGTAATTGTAAAAAGACAAAGTGAGTATAATCCAGTAATTGTTGGAATGGGACCAGCAGGACTTTTTGCAGGACTGCTAATGGTTGATAATGGAATAAAGCCAATCATTCTAGAACGTGGAAAATGTGTAGAAGAGAGAATAAAGGATGTTGAAGAATTTGCTGAAAATAGAAAATTTTCATCCATATCTAATATTCAGTTTGGAGAAGGAGGGGCAGGAACTTTTTCAGATGGAAAATTAAATACAGGAAATTCTGCCAATATGTATTCAAGAAAAGTATTAGAAGAATTTGTTAGATTTGGTGCGCCAAAAGAGATTTTATATATGGCTAAACCACATATAGGAACAGATAATTTACGCAAAATAGTTAAAAACATAAGAGAATATATAATTTCAAAAGGAGGAAAAGTTTTATTTAATACACAAGCCATTGATTTTGAAATAGAAAACGGTAAAATAAAAGCAGTTATATGCCCAAATACTAGAATAGAAACAGATGCAGTAATTTTAGCAATAGGTCATAGTGCAAGAGATACATTTGAAAAATTGTATCAAATAGGAGTTGATATACAACCTAAAAATTTTGCTGTTGGAGCAAGAATAGAACATTTACAAGAAGATATAAATAAAGCTCAATATGGGGTACAAACAAAACTCAAATTACCTGTAGCAGATTATAAATTAGTCTATCATGCTAAAAATGGTAGAACCTGCTATACTTTTTGCATGTGTCCAGGAGGAAAAGTAATGGCATCAAATTCCGAAGAGAATTCTATTGTAACAAATGGAATGAGTAATTTTGCTAGAGATGAAAAAAATGCGAATAGTGCATTACTTGTAAATGTTACAGTAGACGACTTTTATAAAGATTCACCATTAGATGGTATATATTTTCAAGAAAGGCTGGAAAAAAAGGCTTTTAAATTAGGTGGAAGTAACTACAATGCACCAGCTCAGAGAGTAGAAGACTTTTTGAACGGAAATAAAACAGAAATGTTTGGAAGAATAAAACCAACATATATGCCTGGTGTAACAGGAGCTAACTTGAACGAGATTTTGCCTAATTTTGTGGCAGAAACAATGAAAGAAGCTATTGTGGAACTTGATAAAAAGCTAAAAGGTTTTGCTGATAAAGATGCAGTTTTAACAGGTGTTGAAACTAGAAGTTCATCTCCTGTGCAAATAGTAAGAGATAAAGAAACTTTAAATTCTGTAAATGTTAAAGGTCTATATCCTTGCGGAGAAGGTGCTGGTTATGCAGGTGGAATAATGACAGCTGCTATTGATGGACTAAAGTGCGCTATTCAAGTTATTGAAGGGGATGTCAAATACGAAAAAAATGAATAGAAAAGTAATAATAGATAATAGAATGAGAAAAATTGAAAAAGAAAAATTAATAGAATTAGGATATGAACTAATAGAAATAAGTACAAGTGATAAAGTATATCCAGAGATATCGTCACATGTAGACATATTTGCATGTAAAGTTGATAAAAATATTATTATTGAACCGATGCAATACCGAAATTTGTCTTTAATGCCAGAATTTATAAAAGGGAAAGAAGAAATACAAGAAAAATATCCGTTTGACATAAAATACAATGTTTGCATAATTGAAAAAAAAGCAATACACAATTTTGAATATACAGATGCTAAATTAAAGCAAGAATTAATAGACAATAACTATGAATTAATAAATACAACACAAGGTTATACAAATTGCTCAATAGCAGTAATTGATGACAATTCAGCAATAGTAGCTGATAAAGGCTTGTATAAAATACTTCAATTTCATGGTGTAGATACATTGTTAGTAGAAAACAATTTAGATATAAAATTGCTAAATGGAGAAAAATACAGCAATAAAAAAGGATTTATTGGAGGTTGTATTTCAAGGCTAGGAAACTCAATTATTGTATTTGGAGATTTAAATAAAATAGACATCGATGGCAAAATTAGAACATTTATAACAAATAAAAATCTACATATAATTGAGTTTAAAGAACTAGAGGTTATTGATTATGGAGGACTAATAGAAATTTAAAATGGAAATATTAAAAATAAAAGACTTAGAAATACCAATTGAAATAAAAAATTATAAAACTTCTAAATCTGTGAAAATATATTTTAAAGGTAATGTACTAAATATTACCAAGCCAACTAGATTATCTAAAAAAAGATTATTACAGATATTAAAAGAACAAGAAGATGAAATTTATGATAAATATAAAAAAATCTTGGACTCTGAAATTGCCTCAATTAAGCAATGGAAAACTGGAGAAAAAATATATTACCAAGGAGAAGAATTTTCGGTAGTAAGAAATATTATTGATTCAGATAAAATAACCGTTGCATTACAACCTGATAAAAAGATGTTTTGGATAGGAGTACCAAAAGATTTAGATCAGAACATCATTAAAACAACTGTTGACAAAGCAATAAAAAAGTTATTCAAAAATAATACAGAAGTTTTAATAGCCCAAAAGCTTCCGTATTGGAGTGAAATAACAGGATTGAAATATAATGAATTTAAAATAAGAGATGCGACAACAAGATATGGTAGTTGTATGCCAAGCAAGAAAAATGTATATTTTTCATCAAGACTAATAATGTTGCCAGAAGATAAGGTTGATGCAATAATTGTCCATGAATTGTGCCATATGAGGTATAAATATCATAATAAAGATTTTTATAACTTGGTACAAAATTATATGCCTAATTATAAAGAAATAGATGAATGGTTGAAACTTAATGGAAAAATAATTATGTTTTAAAAGTTATTGTGAAAATGTAAAAAATGTGATATTATAGTTTAAATTAAGGAGTGGTTAAAATGTTAAAAGAAAAATTAATGGAAGATTTAAAAGAATCAATGAAAAATAAAGATACTGTAAGAAAAAATACAGTGCAAATGGTTAGAGCAGCAATATTACAAATAGAAAAAGATAAAGGTATAGAGGTAGAAGATGATAAAATTATAGATATAATAGCAAAAGAAGTAAAAACTAAAAAAGATGCTTTAAAAGATTTTGAAAAAGCAGAAAGACAAGATTTAATAGATTTAACAAATAGAGAGATTGAAATACTTCAAGAATATTTGCCAAAACAGTTAAGTAGAGATGAAGTAAAAGCAGAAGTTCAAAAAATAATTACTGAAATTGGTGCAACATCAATGAAAGATATGGGAGTAATTATGAAAGAAGCAAAAGCTAAAATGGGAGCTTCAGCAGAAGGAAAAACAATAAATGAAGTAGCAAAAGAAATTATGGGGCTATAATAGAATTTTTTTAATAAAGTCAACTTTACAAAAACATACTTAAAGAGAGAATAATTTTGAAAAAGAGAGATAAAATATAATTAGCATATATTTTTGGAAAAATTTGAACTCATAGAGGGTTGCAATTGAAATAAAAATATGCTAATATATTAATAACAAAAGCGAAATAAGCAAACCCTGCATAGTACGTGTAGCACAGAATTTTTAGAACCTACAAGTTTAAAGAGGGGCCAGAACTTTGAGTATGGCGTGCAAGCTTACACTTTCGAGTAGTAAGAAGCCCAGGAATATTCAAGCAGGCACCCACCTGTCGAAGACAGGTCCTTAAAAATTCAGACAACTTACGGCTAAGGCGGGGATTGCTTTTTTGATTATTTTTTGCAGATATAATAAAAATTTTTAAAATATATAGACATATTTTAAATGATATTGTAAAATATTAACATAGGAAATGAGAATAAGCAGATGTGGTTTGCCACTTTACATATAAAGGCCTGTCCTTTAGAATGGAGGTGGTGCTATGATAGAAGCGGTTTTATTAGAAATAATATACTTACTTTTATTAGCTTTAGGTGTTGAAACTATTATAGTATTTGCCTTAATTATATTCATAATATTTTTAAGCAAATAGACAAATAAAAAACACATCTGTTACTTGGCGGTAAGATGTGTTTTCACAAACTACTGGCAAACCACGTTTGTGGTTTCTCCATTTCCTATTTCTATTATACTCTAATTATAGGAATAAAGTCAAGAATATATAAGAAAATAATAATAAATAAAAGGAGAAAAAAATGTCAGATTTTGTGCACTTACATATACACAGTGAATTCAGTTTATTAGATGGAGCAAATAGAATAAAAGACTTACCAGTAAGAGCGAAAGAACTAGGAATGAAGGCAATGGCCATAACAGACCATGGAGTAATGTATGGAGCCATTGACTTTTATAAAGCATGCAAAAAAGAAGGAATAAAACCAATAATAGGATGCGAAGTATATGTTGCACCACGTTCAAGACTAAATAAAGAACCAGGTATAGATAATAGATATAACCATTTGATATTACTGGCAAAAAACAATGAAGGGTACAAAAATTTAAGTAAGTTAGTATCAATAGGATTTACAGAAGGATATTATTATAAGCCAAGAATAGATTTAGAGGTATTGGAAAAATATCATGAAGGAATAATCTGTTTAAGTGCATGTTTAGCCGGAAGTGTAAATCAAGCACTATTAAATGGGCAAAATGAAAAAGCAGAAGAAATAGCATTATGGCATAAAAAAGTATTTGGAGAAGATTATTATATAGAAATTCAAAATAATGGACTAAAAGAGCAAGTTTTGGCAAATCAGAAGCTAGTACAATTAGCAAGAAAATTAGATATTCCATTAGTTGCAACAAATGATGCACATTACTTAAAAAGAGAAGATGCATATAACCACGAAATCTTGTTATGCATTCAAACAGGAAAAAGAATGAGTGATGAAGACAGAATGAGGTTTGAGACAGACGAATTATATGTAAAATCACCACAAGAAATGAGTGATTATTTTTCTGCATTTCCAGATGCAATAGAAAATACAGTAAAAATAGCAGATGAATGTAATGTAGAATTTGAATTTGGACATACAATATTGCCAAACTATGATGTACCACCAGAATTTCCAACACATTATGATTTTTTGAAAAAATTGTGTGATGATGGATTAAAAAAGAGATATGGAGAAAATCCGTCAGAAGAAATTTTGAAAAGAGCAGAATATGAAATTGGCATAATCAAAAAAATGGGCTATGTTGACTATTATTTGATAGTATGGGACTTTATCCATTATGCCAAAAGTCATGGAATTCCAGTAGGACCAGGAAGAGGTTCAGGAGCTGGTTCAATTTTAGCATATGCAATAGAAATAACAGACATTGACCCAATGAAATATGGATTACTTTTTGAAAGATTTTTAAATCCAGAAAGAATAAGTATGCCAGATTTCGACGTTGACTTTTCTGATGTAGATAGGCAAAAAGTAATTGACTATGTTTCAGAAAAATACGGACATGATCATGTTTCTCAGATTATAACATTTGGAACAATGGCTGCAAAAATGGTAATAAGAGATGTTGCAAGAGTATTGGATTTTCCATATGCAGAAGCTGATAAACTTGCCAAAATGATACCGACAGAATTGCATATAACAATTCCAAAAGCATTAGAGCAAAACAAAGAATTAAAAGATTTGTATGAAGCGGATGAGCAAATTCATAAACTACTAGATATAGCAATGGCATTAGAAGGAATGCCAAGACAGGCCTCAACACATGCTTGTGGTGTTGTAATAACAAAAGACCCAGTAGATACATATGTACCTTTATATGTAAGAGATAATCAAATTTCAACTCAATATATAATGACAACACTTGAAGAATTAGGACTATTAAAGATGGACTTTTTAGGTCTTAGAACTTTAACAGTTATAAAAGATACAATAAATTTAGTAAAAGAAACTAGAGGTATAGATGTAGAATTTGACCAAGAAATGTCAGACCTTAAAGTATATAAATTATGGCAAGAAGGTAAAACATCAGGAATATTCCAGTTTGAATCTCAAGGAATGACAAATTTCATGAAAGAATTGAAACCAGACTGTTTGGAAGACTTAATAGCCGGGGTTTCGTTATATCGTCCAGGACCAATGGACCAAATTCCAAGATATATAAGAGGAAAACAAAATCCAGGACATAACGAATATACACATCCAAGTTTGGAACCAATATTAAATGTAACTTATGGATGTATGGTATACCAAGAGCAGGTTATGCAAATAGTAAGAGATTTAGCAGGATATTCTCTAGGAAGAGCTGATTTGGTACGTAGAGCCATGGGAAAAAAGAAACTTGATGTAATGGCTAAAGAAAGAGAAGTCTTTATAAATGGACAAGTTGATGAAGATGGAAAAATCATTGTACCAGGTTGTGTAAGAAATGGAATTGATGCAGAATCTGCAAACAAAATATTTGATGAAATGTCTGAATTTGCAAAATATGCATTTAATAAATCACATGCAGCATGTTATGCAGTAGTAGCATACAGAACAGCATATTTAAAAGCATATTATCCAGCTGAATTTATGGCATCAATGCTTAACAGCTATTTAGGAAATCTAGACAAGGTTCCAGAATATATAGACGAATGTAAAAAGCTTGGAATAGAAATATTAAAACCAGACATAAATAAAAGCTTTGGAAGATTTGCGGTAGAAAATGGCAAAATTCGTTTTGGATTAGGAAGCATCAAAAATGTTGGAGTACAACCAGTAGAAAACATAATAAAAGAAAGAAGTGCAAATGGAGAGTTTACAGGATTTACAGATTTCTGTGAAAGAATGGCAGGAGAGTCTGTAAATAAAAAATGCGTAGAAAGTTTAATAAAAGCAGGAACATTCACAGAATTTCCAGAAACAAGAGCAACGCTATTAGCATCATTTGAAACAATAATTGATACAATTCAATCTTATAATAAAAAAGGAATGGATGGGCAAGTATCAATGTTTGATTTAGGAGGAGAAAGTAACGAAGAAGAAAATAACATAAATGAGATAAAATATAATTTTATGGAAAGACCTGAATTGAATGAAAGAGAATTACTTTCAATAGAAAAAGAAATGTTGGGAATTTATATATCAGGACATCCGCTTGAAAAAATAAAAGAACAAATAATAGCAACAACAAATATATCTTCATTGCAAATGCATGAAATAGATGAGATAAACTCGGCCGTGGCTGGTAATGAAGAAAACATGGAGATTAGCTCAAAAGAAAAAATAAAATTTGAAGATGGACAACAAGTAAAAATAGCAGGAATTATTACGTCTGTAAAAAAGAAATATACAAAAAATAATAAAATCATGGCATTTGTTACAATAGAAGACTTGTATGGTTCGGCAGAAATAATCGTATTTGAGCCGACATATATGAAAGCGCAGAATGCTCTGGTAGAAGAAAATATTGTTATGATTAATGGTAGACTTAGCATTCGAGAAGATGATGCAACCAAAATTGTGGCGAATGAGATAAAAAATTTTGGAGAAAATAAACCTAATATGCTTACACTTAATATTACAAATCTTACAGAAGAGCAAAAAGCGAAACTTAGAGGAGCAATAAAATTTTTCCATGGTGAACAAAATAATATTAGTGTTATGGTCAAAATTAATGATGACTTAAAGCCTTGTGGCGCAATTTATTTGAATGATGAAATTCTTAAAGTTTTTGAAGGAATTGTTGGAAAAGAAAATTGTCAATAAGGTTTTGCACCGATGGGACCGGTTCTCAACGGTGCAAAAAAATGCACCGCAGAGAACCGGTCCCATCGGTGCAAAAAGGAGGGAATAAAAAATGGCAAATGATAAAAAAGAAGATGTAAATGCAGATAAGATATATGGACATTTTTGTAAAATATCTAAAGAAGAAGTAATTTCAGAATTTAATGTAGAAGAAGGAGGACTAACAGACGAAGAAGCTGAGCAGAGAAGACATAGATATGGTGAAAATGTAGTAACACAGTCAAGACCTAAAAAGTGGTATCACTATTTATTGCGTAGTTTATTTACGCCATTTAATAGTATTTTGATAGGTATTGCTTTAATTTTAATATATACAGATGTATACTTGGCAGAAGTACCAAGTTATGCCAACATAATTGTTATTTTAGTTTTAGTAGCAGTTAGTACATTTTTAGATTTCTTTTCTGAATACCGCTCAAATAAGGCGGCAGAGAAACTAAAACAATTAGTATCAACTACAGCAACAGTTGTAAGAAATGGTAAAAAAGTCAAATTACCATTTAAAGATTTAGTGCCTGGAGATACAGTTATACTTTCTGCAGGAGATATGATTCCAGCAGATTTAAGAATAATAGAATCAAAAGATTTATATGTTGGGCAATCAACACTTACAGGTGAGTCTGATGCAATAAAGAAACTTGAAAATACCGAGTTAGAACAAAATGAGATGATTGAAAGTCTTTCTGATATAGATACAATATGTTTCATGGGAACAAATGTTATAAGTGGTTCTGCAAAAGGAATTGTAGTGTTAACTGCTGATAATACTTATTTTGGAAAAGTTGCACATACTTTAACAACAGGTAAACCTAAAACGGCGTTCCAAAAAGGGATAGAAAATATAAGTAAACTTTTAATAAAATTCATGCTTATATTAATACCTATTGTATTTATATTAACTGTTCAAAAACATAGTATAATAACATCATTTACATTTGCAGTAGCAATAGCAATATGCATAACTCCATTACTATTACCAGTAATTCTATCATCTGGATTATCAAAAGGAGCTTTGCGAATGTCTAAAAAGAAGACAATAGTAAAAAAATTGGATTCTATTCAAAGTTTTGGAACTATGAATATCTTATGTACTGATAAAACAGGAACTTTAACAGAAGACAAAATTGTTCTAGAAAAATATTTGGATGTTACGGGAAATGAAGATTTTAGAGTGTTAAAACATGCTTTTTTGAATGCATATTTCCAGACAGGTTTAAAAAGTAATATTGATGAAGCGGTAATAAATCGTGGAATAGAACACAATTTGGATGAAATATCTAAGCAATATAATAAGGTTGATGAAATACCATTTGATTTTTCTAGACGTAGACTTTCTGTTATTGTTAATGATGGAACTAAGACTCAATTAATTACTAAGGGTGCAGTTGAAGAAATTCTAGGAATATGTACTTTAATAGACTATCAGGGAAAAGTTGAGCCTATTACAAATAATATAAAAGAGAATATTAAGAAAATTGCAAAAGAGTTAAATAAACAAGGACTTCGTGTGGTTGCAGTATGTCAAAAAAATTATTTGAATAAGACAGATGGTTTTGATGTTTCTGATGAAAAAAATATGATTCTTATTGGATTTATAGGATTTCTCGACCCTCCAAAAGAATCTGCAAAATCTTCTATAGAAAAGCTTGGAAGAAATGGAATAAGAGTTATAGTTTTAACTGGTGATAATGTAGAGGTAACAAGATGCGTATGTGAAAAAGTTGGAATAAAATCAAAACAAATTGTTACAGGTTCACAAATTGATAAATTACCTGACCAGGGCGTAAAAAGATTATTAAGAAAAACTAATATATTTGCCAAACTTTCGCCTATTCAAAAAGCTCGTATTGTTAGGCTGTTACGAGATGGTGGAAATGTAGTTGGATATATGGGCGATGGAATAAATGATAGTCCATCACTTGTAAATTCAGATGTTGGAATTTCAGTTGATACAGCAGTTGATATTGCAAAAGAATCAGCAGATATAATATTGTTAGAAAAAGACTTACATGTTTTACTTGATGGTGTAAAAGAAGGGCGTCATACTTATGCAAATTTAATGAAATATATCAAGCTTGCAGCTAGCTTTAATTTCGGAGAAGTAATGTCAGTTATAATTGCAAGTGTAATTCTTCCATTTTTACCAGAAACACCTATTCAGTTGTTAGTAGAAGGATTGCTTTACGATTTTGGACAATTAACCTTGCCACTAGATAATGTAGATGAAGAATACCTAAATAAGCCAAAACAGTTTGATGTAAAAGGGTTGAAGCACTTTATGCTATTTATGGGTCCATTAAGTTCATGTTTTGATTTAATTGTATTTGCATTAATATGGTTTGGATTTAAGGCACACGAAGTAGCTGTATTTCAAACAACATGGTTTACTTATAGTATAGTTTCTAATTTGGTTGGAATGCATGTTATAAGAACTGCAAAGAAACCATTTATACAAAGCCATGCATCAAGAGCTGTTTATATATCATCAATTGCTCTTAGTATAATTGGAATGATAGTACCATTCACATTTATAGGAAAGTCTATAGGATTGACTGCACTTGAACCTAAGTACTTCTCAATTATAATAGGTGTTCCAATTTTATATTGTATAGTAGCTGGTTGGGCAAAGAAAATCTATATCAAAAAATATGGTGAATGGATTTAGTTTGACTTTACAAGTAGTTTTAAACATGTTATAATAGAAATCGAGTAAATCGAATAGTCGCTGGTAAATTTCGAAAGGAATTACGAGAGGAAAGTCCGGGCTCCATAGAGCAATGATGCTAGATAACGTCTAGTGAGGGAAACCTTAAGGAAAGTGCAACAGAAAATAACCGCCTATAGCTTTTGTATTAAAGTATAGGTAAGGATGAAAAGGCGAGGTAAGAGCTCACCGCTGGTATGGTGACATACTGGGACAGTGTAAACCCCATCTGGAGCAACACCTAAGCTGAAGATTAAGTCTGCTCGACGTCTTCTAAATTGCGTGGCTTGAGGCATATAGCGATATATGTCCTAGATAAATGACTATTTTTAATGACAGAACCCGGCTTACAGATTTACTTATAATATTGAATAAATGAAAAAAGAGAGAATATGATTTCTCTCTTTTTACATGAATAGCGAATTCATATCATCAGGTAAATTACAACTAAAAGACATAACTTGTTTAGAAACAGGATGAACAAAAGAAAGTTTATAACAGTGCAAAGCCTGTCTAGCCATCAAAGACGAAGAATTGCCATATAAGGTATCTCCTAGTAAAGGATGACCTATTGCAGACATATGCACACGTATTTGATGAGTTCGTCCAGTTTGTAAATGACATTCCACAATAGAAAAAGTATCATATTGAGCCAATACTTTATAATCAGTAATTGCATTCTGACCAGAAGGAGAAATGCATCTTTCAATAATACTATTTTCTTTTCTAGCAATAGGTAGGTTAATTGTACCATTGCTATCTGAGAAAGAGCCTTCTACAAAAGCAATATAGTATTTTTCAAAAGTTTTTTCTTGCATTTGTTTAATTAAACATTCTTGAACGTATTCATTTTTCGCAAAAATAACTAACCCAGAAGTGTTTAAATCAAGTCTATTAATAGGACGGATTTTTTTATGAAATCCAATACTATCAAAATAAAACTTAATGCCATTTGCCAGACTATCGGTATAATGTTGCATAGATGGGTGAACTGCAATTCCGGCAGGTTTGTTTAAAATTAAAAAGCAGTCATCTTCATAAAAAATATTAAGATGCATATTTATTGCAATAATATTTTCATTTTCTTCATCAAAATCAAGGTTGACTGTAATGACATCATTTTTCTGTACTGATGAACGAGTATCTATTATTTTATCATTTAAATATACATGTTTATTTTCAATTAGTTTGTGTTGTAATCTTGCAGATATTTTAAGTTCTTGCTTTAATATCTGATTAATGTTTTGAAAGTTATTATTAGTAACGATATATTTTAAATACATGTTGTACCTCCACTATTAATAGATTATAACATTTTTTATATATTTTTTCAAAAAAGTATTTATTAAAATACAAAAATTTGCTATAATATAATTTATTAAAAAAGCAGAGAAAGGAAAAAATAAAATGAAGATAGGAATAGTAGGATTACCAAATGTAGGAAAAAGCACAATGTTTAATAGTATAACAAAAGCAGGAGCAGAATGTGCCAATTATCCATTTTGCACAATAGAACCAAATGTAGGAGTAGTAGCAGTTCCAGATGAAAGAGTAGATAAATTAGCAGAAATGTATAAACCACAAAAAGTAACAAAAGCAGTAGTAGAATTTGTTGATATTGCAGGCCTTGTAAAAGGAGCAAGCAAAGGAGAAGGACTTGGAAATAAATTCTTATCACATATTCGTGAAGTTGATGCAATAGCTCAAGTAGTAAGATGTTTTGAAGATTCAAATGTAATTCATGTAGACGGAAGTGTAGACCCATTAAGAGATATAGAAACAATCAATTTAGAATTAATTTTTGCAGATATGGAAACATTAGAAAAGAGATTAGATAAAGCAAAGAAAAATTTAAAAGCAGATAAAAAATATCAAGCAGAAATTGACTTTATAGAAAAATTAAAATCAAATTTAGAAAAAGGAATACCTGCTAGAGCATTAGAATACAACGAAGATGAACAAGAAATGTTAAAAGAAATGTTCTTGTTAACATCAAAATCTATTATATATATTGCCAATATTTCAGAAGAGCAAATAAATAATGCTGATAATGAAGAAATGGTAAAAAAAGTAAAAGAATATGCAAATAAAGAAGGTGCAGAAGTTATACCATTATGTGTAAAAATTGAAGAAGAGCTTTCTGCATTAGATGAACAAGACAAGAAAGAAATGTTAGAAGCATTAGGGTTAAAAGAATCAGGATTGGACATATTAATAAAGAAGAGTTATGACTTATTAGGGTTAATGTCATTTTTAACAGCAGGAGAACCAGAAGTAAGAGCTTGGACTATAAAGAAAAACACAAAGGCTCCAAAAGCTGCTGGAAAAATCCACTCAGATATAGAAAGAGGATTTATTAAAGCAGAGATTGTTTCATATGATGACTTAATAAGAGAAGGCTCAATGGTTGCAGCAAAAGAAAAAGGATTAGTTAGACAAGAAGGAAAAGACTATATAATGCAAGATGGAGATGTTGTATTATTTAAGTTTAATGTTTAAATAAAAAATAAGAAAAAAATCACAAAAAAACTTGCAATTTGATAAAAAATGTAGTATAACTATAAATGAGAGATAAATACTATAGATAAAATTTTGAAAAGAAAGAGGTATAAAAATGAAAAAAGAAAGAATTTTAAAAACAATAGTTGTATTATTAATTGGAGTAGTTTTATTAGCAATGTCAAGTAATGTTTTTGCAGCAGATGTTCAATTTTGGGAGGATACAACAAATCAATTAAATACTAATACTAACACAAACACTAATACAAGTACTAATACTAACACTAATACTAATACTAATATGAATACAAACACTGCTAATTCTGTAGGTACAACAAATACAGAAACAAACAATTATAATACAAATTTGCCAAAAGCAGGAGCTTCTGAAAATAAAATTTTAGGAATTGGAATACTAATATTAGCAATATTAGCAATATATACTTATAAAAAAATAAATCAATATAAAAATATATAAGAGAAAAAGTAAAATAAAGGTTTCTTTTAGAGAGAGTTAGTCATAGGCTGTAAACTAATTCAAGAAAACGTATTTGAAAAACTAACTCTTTACATTTCTAGTGAATAAGCTAGACGTATAGATGCGTTAAATCAAATTAAGTAAAAAAATGGGATGGAACCGTGTATAAGCACTCCTATAGGAATTAACGAACCTATAGGGGTGTATTTTTGTGCAGAAATATGAAGAACCAGCCCAATTAGATAAAGGAGGAATTTTAAATGATAAAAGTAACATTAAAAGATGGAAAAATCTTAGAGGTAGAAAAAGGAAAAACAATATTAGAAGTAGCTAAACAAATAAGTGAAGGACTAGCTAGAATGGCAACATGTGGGGAAGTAAATGGAAAAGTAGAAGACTTAAGATATGAATTAACTGAAGATTGTTCATTAAGCATATGCACATTTGAAAATAGCGAAGAAGGTAAAAAGGCATATTGGCATACAACTTCACATATAATGGCACAAGCAATAAAAAGATTATTTCCAAATGT